>NZKX01000005.1 GCA_002694025.1 Fidelibacterota bacterium
AATAATTCAACCTGTAACCTTTTTTTCTCCTTGGTATACGATCTAAGAGATAATGCTTTATATTCAGTTCGATTATAAATAATCATATTTTAATTTAGACCTTAATTACTATAGATCCATTTAGAGATATTATTATTTTAAATAGTTTATGCTATTAAATATATTTCTATTGTTGATAATCTTATTATAAGAATCAAGATTTTAAGTTAGCAATAATTAGATATCCTAACACAATTCTAACAATCAATGAATAATATTTGTTATAAAATTAATTGTCTGATCAACAATTATTGTTTTTTTGAATAACTTAAGGTGACACAAGTGGAAAGAGTTTTTATATTTTTTATTATTCTTGGCTTCTCTTATACCCAAAAAGTTAGCAATTCCCCATTATCAATTAATATCCCTTCAGGAATTTCTCTTGAAATATCAGGAAAAGCTGAAGTTGAGTTTGTCGATGTAGAAGGAAAGGGCGGTGCAGAACATGAAGAGGATTTTCTAAAGAAGATAGAAACACGTAGTCCTTATGCACAAATAGACAAGACTGTACTGCAGTTGAAAGTTATTTATAGCAATGAAATATCCTATAATTTCAGCTTAAGATTTGATGATGTTGGAGCATATGCAGACAAACATTTTTTAGAGTATAAAAAAGACAAAACGAGAATTGAACTTGGTAAAAACCGACCTAAAATAGCTTTAAAAAAAGATACAGAAGGATATCCACTAATTGGGACAGCTTATTGGAAAGGAAGACAATTTCACTTAGATGTTGAACGTGAAATATCATTATTTAAAGTTGGATATTCTATAGCATTAAAAAGAATAATGGATTATGATTATGCGGCAGAAGATAAGTCATTTAGGATGTTGGTCTATGATAATACAGAAAAGATAGATGGACAAACAATTGAATATGGTGTTAGGGCTGGACTTCATACTAAAATTTTCAAGTTAGATGGTTGGTATTTTACCGGTAGCCTTATTGATGATGAAGAGTGGAGAAAAAGATTACATTATGATTTTGATTTTTATGAAGAGTTAGAACCTGATACAGTACTGAGCAGTAATGCAAACGTTGATAGCTACTGGCTGGGTGGGCGCTCTGAGTTAAATATTGAAAATATAAGGTTCCGCGCAGAATATATTTTTTCAAAAGATGGCTTTTTACCTAGAAGTGGTTATTATGGTGAGATCGGATACAATTTCAATATTCCAGGAATAAACAATAAAATCTTTATTCTTGGTAGATACGGTGTGTTACAAATTGATGCAAATAGGAAAGCTTTTCCAGTCTCTTGGTCAGAGGATAATTATTTAGCTGAGTTAAAAGATCCTCAAACCTGGGATAGAGAAATGACTACTTTAGCCTTGGCATACAACCTTACAGATAATGTAAAAATAAGAGCTGAATACTATATTTTGAATGAAACAACCGGGGATACAAAAATTAAAGCCGACGATGAAAATAGAAGGACTCAATTTTCCGTAGAGGATGATCAACTACTTGTACAACTAGAATTGAATTTTTAATAAGGAAACAAAAGAGGGGAAATATGAAAAATTTAGTCTATTTAACTTTTGCCATAGCTACTCTGTTAATAGTTAGCTGTGAAGATGATACTGAACCATTTGTATATAGCGTTACCGTCTCCCCAGAAAACGCTATATTAGAGGTGGGTCAAGAGCAACAATTTACTGCAGTTTTAACTGATGAAAATGGAGAAGGAGTTAGTGGCAGTGTTGTTTGGTCTCTTTCCAATGATACAGTAGCATCAATCACTAATGATGGATTAGCATCTGCATTAGCTATGGGTTCAACAGTTATAACAGCGACTGTTGGAGATAAAAGTGGAAACGCAACTTTAAATGTTGGTATTGGGAGTGTTTTACTTACACCCTCAAATGTTAGTATGCTAGTTGGAGATACTGTCCAGTTTTCAGGAATTACTATCAGTGTTTCAGGAGATACAACAGAAAACCCAAATTTAACTTGGGAATCAAGTGATAATACCATCCTTAGTGTTTCTCAGTTGAGTGGTAACCAAACAAATGCTATAGCACTATCAGCTGGTAATGTTACTATATCAGCTACAGATTCTTCTGGTATTTCTGGTTCTGCTTCGGTTGTCATTGAAGAAGTGCCTAGTTTCAATATTTCAGTGGTCGATAAGGAAAGTACCGGAGATAATAGTCAATCGCAGCCGGAACTAATTAGATTTATTAGTTCAAGTGAGGGAGTCATTGTAAACTCAAAACAAAACACAGTTGATTTTATTGCTTTGACTTCTACTGATGTTTCAATAACAGGTGAATCTATTAACGTTACCAACGATCCTGATTCTGAATGTTCTTCTATTGATGTAAGTGTTGATGAGAGCATCATAGCTGTAGTTGTATCAAAAGGTTCTTGTGAAAGAGGTGAATTATATTTAATTGATGTCTCTACCAGAGAAAAATTCGGTCCCTACGAATTGGGATACAACCCTGATGCGGTTGATATAGCAGTTGATAATGAATTTGTTGTTGTTGTGAATGAATATGATTATGAAGACGGAACGGCAGGATGTACNACTCCTTTCTACCCAGGTGTCACTATTTGGGATATAAGTCAGGGACTTGGCAATGGCACNTTAGTTAANCATATGAAAATCACACATACTGGAGAAAATGGTAACCTAGCAGAGCCTGAAGGNGTAAAGATAGCTCCAGATGGTGAAACGGTTTATATGACTTTACAAGAGTCAAATCAAATAGGATGGTTTTCNATTCTGTCACCACCAGATACGCTACAAGATTATATTTCTTTTACGAGTGGGATACATGAACCTGATGGGATTTGGCTTAATAGTGATGGTACCATTGTTTGTACTGCAGGAGAATATGATGGAAAAATCGGTATAACCTTGCTAGGCCCTGATGGTACTCCAGGAAATCAATATTATGCCAATCTAGCTGACGATTTACCAAGTAATTGGTCGTGGACTGATGAAAGAAAGGGTATAGAGCCTGAAGAAGTTGTCATCGTTGAAAAAGGCGACGAAACATTCGTACTAGCTAGTTTACAGGATCCAGCTGCTGTAGTTGTTTATAATATAACCGATCCTACAAGTCCAGTATACGATTCGGGAGAAATTGTACAATTGGTCGATTACACAACTGTAGAAGGCGGTGAGTCAAGTGGCGAATCTGAAGGATTGGCATATAAAAATGGATATGTATTGGTTTCTAATACAACAGACCCTTCAGTGTGTTTGCTAAAAGCTTCTTGGGCAGAGTAAAATAATATAGTTTTATATATAAATCAAAAAGGGGAGCTAGCTCCCCTTTTTGATTTAAACAAAGAGCTTAAAACTATTTACCTAAAAGTTAACAATTTGTATTAATTTTGGTACCTTTATATAGAAAATGTTTAAAAAACTTTTAATAATAATCGTCTCTTTCTTATTTTTAGAGAGCCAACTACATCTTGACCATGCAAATCATATTGAGTCCATTGGATATTCTTTTTGCTCTGAGGGTTGCATCAACGATAATCATTTATCAAAAACTCACCATTGCGAAGAATGCCTCAATAAAGATAATAGACTCTTTTTTGCTAACTCTTTCAAACTCATTAAAAATGAAAATAGCTCTTCAATTTATCCAATTCAAAATATTTTTGCTCGTAGTGAGTTACTAACTGTTTTTAGTAGTCGACCTCCACCTGAAGTCCTTTAACTCTATTACAATAATCTGTAAACTTCCGACGTTGGAAGTACAAAACAAAAAAATTAAAGGAATACTAATGGATTTTTCATTTTTACGCTCAATAAAAGCGTATTCAATTTTATTATTAACTGGTGCACTATTATTTACCACGGGTTGCGAAGATGACGAACATGATCACGATCACGATGAAGACCATACAGACGCAGATGGAATGGTTCTTAAGCTAGACGGCATCGAAATATATAGACAATTTAACGGGGTAAAGTCNATAGGTGGANATGAAACTGATACTGTATTAACAGTACATGTAGATAGCTCACTTGAGCTTACCGTGCATTTTTTGGATAGTGATGGTGATGAAATAGAACATTCTGAAGAAGATCACGAAGATCATGAAGATCATGAAGATGAAGGCGATAGTGATGGAGATGGTTTAACAGTCACTAATGTCGCTGATGAGAACGTTTTACATGTAGAAGTTGAAGGGCACGAAGAAGAGGGTGATGATGATGGAGACGATGATCACGATCATGATCATGATGAACACGAAATGGCTATTCATGTAGAGGGAGTAAGCGTGGGTCTAACCACATTTACACTTGCCCTGATGCATGATGGGCACTCCGACTTCACCTCACGACCTGTAGATGTTTCAGTTCAAGCGGCTGATTGAAATAATATAAATAAATTGCTTCCTAAACAATATTGGTTTGGGAAGCAATTCTTATACAAAAGCAATTAAACATATAGCTTTGAATACAATCTTTAAAATACTAATAAAGTCTGTACTATCTTACTTTATACTGCTAACCTTAACAGATTATCCACCTCCATTATGTAATGATCCCGGTTATGGAGTGTGTAATAGTGGTTGTAATACTAAAGAACATCACACTAATTCACATCATTTAACAAAATGGACAGACAAAGAAGTAAAACTATATTACAAAAAAAACATTGTTATCTCACTGCAAAAATCGCAGAGCTTAAACTTTTTGTGGGAGAACCAATTAAGTAATAACTTTATTTTATTTAGCATATATAGCCGACCCCCTCCAGCAGCCATCTAAAAACCCTTCTTATCTTCGTTATGGTTACATTGAAATAATCATAGCAAAAACTTTAATTCTAAAGGAATCATTTAAATGATGCTATTAATTCTGCGTTACTTAAAAACGTGGGTAATTTATTNTATATTTTGTTTTTTGTGGTCTCAAGAGTACTCAATTACTGGTAAGATTATTGATAAAAAAAGTAGAAAACCCATCAAAGGAGTAGATGTCTATATCGAAAGCCTCAACATTGGGACAACATCGAAAAAAAACGGTGAATTTCATTTGGGCGGTTTACCAATTGGGAAATTAAATGTATCCATGTCTATCATCGGATATGAAAAAAAAGATACCTCTGTCTTTATAAATGAAAATAGTGGTTTTCTAGGGATGTTCTTATTAAAACAAGACACATTAAAAATAAAAGAAATTTTTGTTGATGGTCATGGCGAATCTCAACCCATGAGTTTCGCTTCTAATATTGACTTTATAGGAGATGAGTACCACAAAAACCTAAAGACCACTTTAGCGCAACTTCTTGAAGAAAAGCCTGGATTGTCAGTACAATCAATGGGGCAAGCAACTGGAACTCCNGTTTTAAGAGGTTATAAAACCGATCGTTTTCTATTAACAGAGGACGGGNTTACGGTTGGGGACCTTTCCAACACCTCTATCGATCACGCTGTCAGTGTTGATATGGCTTCTTANAGCAGGATAAAAATTATACGAGGTCCAGAAACATTACTATATGGATCTAATACAATCGGAGGTGTAATAGATGTATCTAGAGAAACGGGTTCAANCCCTATTTTTGATANGCTTAGCCAACAATACCTCATTGGGACAGAGTCCTCTAATAATAGTAGGTATGCAAATATTATAAGCTACNTTCCAATCAATAAAAGAAATCAGATTCGTATTTCAGGTCTTAATAGAAANACAGATAATCAAACTGCGGTTATGAANGATACAACTAAAATTCTTGAAAATACTGCTTTGACAAATAATGAAATAATNGGAACGTATTCGTATTTTGGNAAAAGAAATCAACTAATATTTTCTTTTAGTAAAATTAAAATGGATTACGGAATTCCTGGTAGCCTGGAAGGNCATATTGATGGAGTAGATATTAAAATGAGTAAAAGATCTTTTAGGGTTAACTTTCACCAAGATATNTCATTTTTGAATTTTAAAAGATTAGATGTTGATCAGCGTTATATATTGTATTCTCATAGTGAGTATGAAAATAACAATGATTATGCTACAGTTTCATTAGGACAAAACATATATTCTTTTCAAAGCATGTTATCCAGTGACAAAGTAAAGCTAGGATCGATGTTTCAATATCGAGATTATAGAGCTGGCGGATTTTACTGGACTCCTGACACCAAGGAGTTTAAGACTTCACTCTTTGGTCTATACGAGAAAAAAATAAATAAAGCCACAGTGCAATTATCCTCACGTTTAGAAAACCTTATAATAAAGCCAGAAACATCTTTCTTATTTACATCAAACATCGATAAAAACGAAGTAACTAATCGGAACTATCTTATTTTTTCAACGGGAATAGGTACGTTTCGATCATGGGAACGTTGGACATTTTCAACAAGCGCGATGCTAACAAGCAGAGCACCAAGCATAGATCATTTGTTTTCAGATGGTCCACACCTTGGAACCTACTCTTATGAAATTGGACAACCTAAACTCGACAAAGAAAATACTTTTGGATTTGAAACATCACTTGAACATAATACCAAAATAAGTGATTTTAGATTCACTCTATATAATAATTATAGCCCAAATTATCATATAAGTATGGCTTTGGGAAGGGGATTTGTACCCGGTGCTGATTACATTGAATGGGGAAGTGGTAGCGCCGGCTGGCTTTATAAATATCAGATGAAAGGATTAGAAGCAAGGATATATGGCTTTGAATCAGAATTATATTATGATTTATCAAAGATTATAAAACTTTATTCAAGCTATTCAATGACTAGAGGAGATAATTTATCAGATATTACGCCCTTGGCTTATATGCCTCCAGATAAATTATTGTTTTCTGCAGAATTAGACCTTTATCCAATAAGTATTGATATCATTTTCAAGAAGGCATTTGATCAAGATAGACTTGGAGAATTTGAATCAGAGACTGATGGTTATTTAATCACAGACTTAAGTAGTAGCTATGCAATTAACGCCTTAAAATTGAAACACAAACTAATATTAACAATAGATAATATTTTCAATAAGGAGCACTATAATCATCTTTCTAGGATAAAAAGCATTATGCCTGAAAAAGGACGAAGTATTGGGTTCCAATATCGCGTTGTTTTTTAAAATTTAACTAATTAGAGGTAATGTAATCGTAAATCTTGTTAAGTTGTTTTTAGAGAAGGATACTTTTACTTCTCCTCCATGAACAAAAGCAATGTGTTTAACGATTGCTAAACCTAACCCTGTTCCACCTGCTTTTCTATCGCGGGACTTATCAACTCGATAAAATCTATGAAAAATTCTTTTCCAATGCTTTTCCTTTATGCTCTTCCCTTGATTGTCAAAATGGATATGTAATCTTTTTTTCACCTCTACAGAAATTTGAATGGGGCTATTTGAAAAACCATACTTCATTGCATTTTCGAGAACATTTAAAAAAGCTTCTCTAAGCAACTGGGAATCTGCGTTTATATAAAGATCGTCACCACAGGTTATTTTAACATTCAGAGGAGAGGTCAAAATACTATTTTCCATATCCTGTTGGGCACCTACTAAAATGGGAAGCAATGCCTGCTCTTGTAAATAAATACTCTCATCTTCTTCTTGTGATTCAATTTTTGACAACTTGAGAAGATCGTCTATGATTGCATTCATGCGAATAGTGTGGTTTAAAATTTTCTCCAAAAATTGTTCTCGCTCTTTTTTAGTTAAATCGTTTCGGTTAAGAATTTCTACGAACCCAGTAATAGATGTGATGGGAGTCTTTAATTCATGACTAACATTAGCAACGAAATCTTGTCTTACTTTTTCTAACTGTTTTTTATGGGTTACGTCGTTCATTACAATTAAGATTCCTTTCTTTTTGTTTGAACGAATTAATGGAGATGAGCTAATTAGGAAAAATCGTTTTTTATTACTTTTAATTACGATTTCTTTATCGTAAACACGAAAGTCTTCCGAGTCTTTCTTGACACTAGATTTTATAATTGATAGAATTTTTTGATATTTTATAATATCTGAATATTGTTGATCTATTATTTTCTTTTTTTTGATATTTAAATAATCAATTGCAACTTCATTAATTGAAATAATCCTACCATTTCTATTTATAGCAATAATACCTTCTTGCATACTTAATAGCAGCGATTCTTTGTCACCTTTTTCTATTTGTATTTGTTTGATCCTTTTATCTAGTTCTTTAGCAATTTTGTTTAAAGAGATTGTTAAAGATGCTAACTCCTTCGTTTTGGGGATTTCCAGAGGACGTGACATTTTCATTTTCCTAACATACTTTTCTGTGCTTTTTCTTATAACTTCAATAGGAGCAGTAATTTGTTTTGAAATAATAAAACTTAAATAAAGTAGAGCTAAGCTAACAAAAATCCCGAAAACAATAATTTTGTCCTGAAGGTCTGAAATGATAACCCGATATTCCTTTATAGGAATTGAAACCCTAACAATCCATAGATTACTTTGAATTGTTTCAGAAACTGCATAATAAATTAATTCTTGCTGTAGTGTACTGCTGTAACGACTTGCGAACCCAGAACCATTAACTAAGGATTGCTTGATTTCAGGTCTATTTAAATGATTGTCCATCATAGAAGGTGATTTGTGAGAGTCACCGATCACAACCCCCTTTTTATCAACCACCGTAACACGAACACTTTTTTCATTGCTGCTTTCAAGACAGATTTTTTGAATGATTCCAGACTTTAATTCGACAGTCTTCATCCAGTTAAAAATATTAGCGGATCTGTTCTTTAATTCTTTTTGAATAATAGAATCATAGAATTTCTCAGTGCTATAGTTAACAGCAAATATAAGAGCAATTACACAAATGACAATTGCAGGAAATAAGGTGTAGAAAAAGCTAAGGAATAATGGTCTACGTTTCATTATGGTGGAATCTATACCCAACTCCACGAATAGTCTCTATTAACTTTCCTTTTTTACCAATTTTTTTTCTAAGTCCGACGATTTGAAAGTCAACAGACCTATCAGTAACGGGGTAATTTTCCCCCCTAATTCTATTAATAATTTGATATCTCGTAAATACCCAACCAGGATGGGATGTCAATAAAAATAAAATTTGAAATTCAGTAAAAGTAAGTTCAATACTACAATTATCGATTATTACATTTCTAGTCTTAAGACTTATTTTAATGCCTTCAACGCTGAAGGAATCTTCTTTCCCAAATTGTCCATTAGAGTTTCTGCGAATAACAGCATTAACTCTAGCGATTAAAATATTAGAAGAAAATGGTTTGGTAATGTAATCGTCAGCACCGGTTTCCAACCCTTTAACAATATCGGCCTCTTGTCCTAAAGCGGAAATAATAATTATTGGAACAGCAGATGTCCTGTTGTCAGTTTTGAGAATTCTACAAACATCAAGCCCATGAATACCTGGAAGCATAAGGTCTAATAAAATAAGATCAAATTTTTTATCCCTGGCTAGAGCAAGCCCGCGTTCACCATCATTAGAATTTTTGACAATATGCGATTCTTTTACTAAATTAAATTTGATAACCTCAAGTATATCGGGCTCATCTTCAATAACAAGAATATTTTTTTTATTTTCCATTCGCTTAAAAATTAACTAGATATTATTAGAATAAAATTAGAAAATTAAATAAATTTT
>NZKX01000032.1 GCA_002694025.1 Fidelibacterota bacterium
CACCTGTTTTCATCTCTGCAACCTTGCCCTTATGCAGGATGATAGCTCCTAACAGCTGTACATTGTAAGGTACCATATTCCATGTCACATTTTGTCCAGAAACATTCCAGGATTCCCCACACATTCTTTTGCATACAACTTTCACAATAGCAAAAGCTTCTGTCATTATCGAGTCTAAGGCATCTTGCTCAGCTTTTAATATTTTTTCATCCCTACTTTTGTTATCAGATATATTTTTTAGAGCTTCTGCTGCTTTTAGACGACTATTGACAACATAATTTTTAAACTCATTTGTTTTGCTTATAAGATCCTCATCTGATTTTTTTAAAAACAATTCATAAGACTGGTTGATCTTATCAATTTCCACAGATAATTTTTTTATTTCGCGTTCAGATTTTGTGCCAAATATTCTTGATAAAATCATTTTCAATGCCTACTTTTTATTTTCCTTTAAATAATCTTTGAAAACTGCATCTAAAATTCCATTAATGAAAATGGGACTTTCATCAGTACTATAAATTTTTGCTATTTCTACCATCTCACTGATAGTAACCTTTGGAGGTATATCGCTTATAAAATAAATTTCACAAATGCCCATTTTAAGTAATATTTTATCGATCTGTGCTACACGGTCGATTTCCCAATTCTCAAGGTGAGACTTAATAACATTTTCTGTCCATTCTTTTTTTGTAAAAACGCTATTAAAAAGAGTTTTAATAAAAACATAATTATCTTTTAAGACAGAGTTCTTATTTACCAAACCGTCAATAATTTCAAATTTATCATTTTTAGAAAACTGGTAAGCAAATAACGCTTCTAAGACACATTGTCTAGCGGCTCTTCGCGGATGTAATTTAATTGTTGTCACGTCGAAACATCACATTTTTTTGGGGAGGTGTATATTTTTTAATATAGCAATATACTTCATTCTTTTCCCAGCAACTTTTAATGCGGCTTCCTCATTTCTATAATTCCACATCCTACAGCCTCCTAGAGCAGTTCCAATTGTAGGGTTTTGCACTGCAATGATTGCCTTTAAACCGGTGTCCTTATCTCTGCAAAACACAATTTCTTTATGCTCATTAGAATCCATATTCTCAAATACCGATGTCATTTTATACCTTCAATAAAAATTATTATATATTTACAGGGAATAGCCACCCAAAAAGATCATTAGATTCTCCTCTTTGTATTTTGGTTAAAGTCTTTTTTAGCTTTTTTGTTACCGGTCCAATATCTCCATTATTGTATTTATGTAAAGTATTATTGTGAGTTACAGTTCCCACTGGAGTAATCTGTACTGCTGTACCTGTACAAAAAACTTCATCAGCACTAAAAAGATCTGATAAAAAGATATCAGTTTCCTGAACTTCTAATTCAAGGATTTCAGTGGCGATTTTGCAAACAGAGTCCCTAGTCACACCATCGAGAATCGATCCACTAACATTTGGAGTTTTAAGGATCCCATTATGATATACAAATATATTAGCTGACCCTATCTCCTCAATTCGATCTCCAGATATGGCATCTAAATAAATCACTTCATCAAACCCCTGCTCTTTAGCTTTTGCTAAAGGAAATAAAGATGCTGAATAGTTACCTATTGCCTTAGCATTTCCAATACCTTTCGGAGCAGCTCGATGATAATTTGTTTCAATTTTTAGATTTAGTAATTTTATATCTCCTTTAAAATATGGACCCACAGGTGATACATATATTACAAACCTATAATCTTTTGCTGGACGAACACCTAAAGCAGGAGAGGTTCCCCAAACAATTGGTCGAATGTACAAACTACCTTTTCCATAAGGGGGCACAAAATCAAGATTGTCTTTTACTGTTTTAAAAACAGCATCGATAAAAAAATCATGATTCATTTTAGGTATACAAAGTCTTTCTGTTGACCAGGCAATCCTTTCTGCATTTTTATCTATTCTAAACAAAGCTACTCTTCCGTCTAAAGTCTGGAATGCTTTTGTTCCTTCAAAAACTCCTTGCCCATAGTTTAAGACAACAGCACCTGGAGATAATTCTATGTTCCCATAAGGAATCAATGACCCCTTTTCCCAGTTTTGTCCAGCACGGCAGTAGGCCGTGTACATACTTCTGGTCTGAACTAAATCAAATCCCAAAGAATCCCAATTTATGTTTGCTTTTTTCAATGTCATTTAATCAAATCACTGATAATTACACCTTGTTTTAATACTGACTCTGCAAAATCTCTTTTGATTTCTATCAATATTTTTTGCTCCAGGGATATAGAAAGATCAATCATAGTTTTCTACAATAATTGCTGAAGCTTCGCCTCCACCAATACATATAGTAGCAAGACCTTTTTTAGCTTTTTTATTTTTCATTCCCGTTAATAAGGTGGTTAGAATTCTTGCTCCTGACGCGCCTATCGGGTGTCCTAAAGCAACAGCACCTCCATAAATATTTATTCTTTCTGTAGGAATTCTAAAATCATCTATCACGGCCATTGCAACAGCGGCAAAAGCTTCATTTACTTCCCATAAATCAATACTGTCTATTGATAAATTTGCTTTTGATAATACTTTTTTAATTGCCTTACCAGGTGCAGAGGTAAATCTTTCTGGTTCATGAGCTACTGATGCATGAGCTAAAATCTTTGCTAAAGGCTTTATTCCTAATTTTTTTGCTTCGTATTCATTTGTGATTAGTAGAACAGCGGCACCATCGTTCAATTTAGAGGCATTTGCAGCAGTTATAGTTCCTCCTTTTTTAAAAGCAGGTTTCAGATGAGGGACCTTACCTATTTTTGCTTTGAATGGCTCTTCATCTTTTGCAATAAGAATATTTTCGCCTTTTGAATTACTAATTGATATTGGTACAACTTCATTTTCAAGTAAATTTTTCTCATATGCTTTGTATGCTTTTGAATAAGATTGAATAGCAAATTTATCTTGATCTTCTCTACTATAATTACGCTCAGTCACCAATAACTCTGCACAGCTTCCCATATGCTGCTGAGTGTATACATCCCACAATCCATCATGAACTAGGCTATCGATTAATTCAAAGTGGCCTAATTTGGTTTCTTTTCTAGAATTGATATGTAAGTGAGGAGTATTAGACATACTCTCCATGCCTCCTGCAAGAATTATATCTGAATCTCCAGCCCTAAGAGTCTGGTCTGCCAACATTACTGCCTTTAAACCAGATCCACACATTTTATTTATTGTGAGTGCTTCAATAGAATCTGTACATCCTCCTTTAAGAGCAGCTTGTCTAGCAGGTGCTTGACCTTGCCCTGCGGATAAAACATTGCCAAGAATAATTTCATTAATCACATTTGGATTTAATCTTTTATCTTTAAGAATATCTTTTATAACAAATGAGGCTAAATCAGAAGCTGAGAGAGATGAAAAATTGCCTAGAAAGGATCCAATAGGAGTACGTCTAGCTTTTAGAATTACTGAAAATGAACTCATTATTTTATAATTTTTTATATTTAAATGTATTTGTAATAAATCTGGTTATTTATTAGGAGAATTTGCACATTTAATTAATCAAAATCTATCGTAAGCTTCTATAATTTTTTTTACAAGGTGATGTCTAACAACATCATCTTGAGTTAATTTAACAAATCCAATACCTTTTATTCCTTTTAGAACCTCTACCACCTGAACAAGACCCGATTCTTGCTTTGAGGATAGATCTATTTGAGTAATATCCCCTGTAATAATAGATTTTGATCCAACTCCCAAGCGGGTTAAAAACATTTTCATTTGTATAATTGTTGCATTTTGGGCTTCATCCAAAATCATAAAAGAATTATCAAGTGTTCTACCTCTCATATATGCTAATGGAACTATCTCAATTGTTTTAGTTTCTAGCAGCCTAATTAGTTTTTTTTCATCAAATACGATACGCAATGCATCATATAGCGGCGCTAAATACGGATCAACCTTATCTTTAAGATCTCCAGGTAGAAAACCTAGGTTTTCCCCTGCTTCAACTGCAGGTCTACATAANATAATTTTATCAATTAAATTATTTTCTANAGCTGAAATTGCAAAGCATACAGCTAAAAAAGTTTTNCCAGTTCCNGCCGGACCATTACAAAAAACTACATCNTTCTTATTAACTGTCTTAAAATATTTTATTTGCCCATCTGTTTTAGTTTTAATAATACCTTTTTTAGAAAAACATATCTTATCGTGATAGTTAATTCTTTTTCTACCATTTTTATTAACATTCATCTTTATCATTGAAATAAGATTTCTTACATCATCTTTATGCAAGCTACCTTTACTATTTAATGTTTCTATCATTTCAAAAAGGATTTGACCTGCTTGTTTCACATTATCCTTTCCGCCTATGATTTTAAGTTTTTGACCCCTAACCACAATGCTTATAGGAATTTCTGATTGAACAAGTTTTAAGTTGCAATCTGCAATACCTAATATAGAAATTGGGTCTATGGTTTTAATATCAATGATCTTTTCCAAAATTCTATTTATCTTTTAATTTCATACCTAAAAATTAGGTTCAATAATTATATTTTACTTTAAACATATATTATATGTGTTATCACTTTACTTTCTGTTTGGAATCGGTATAAACTGTGCAAAAAGCACTATTTATTCAAATGCAAAAGTTCAGAGTGTTGATTATTTAATCAAACAAGGTAATTTATTATGGGATCAAAGAATAGATCCATTAGCCTTTGATAAAGCTAAGCATTTTATTAGCCTTGCATACAAACAGCGCAAACATGATTTTAATTTATCTATTTTATATAGCCAAATCACTTTTACAAAAGGATATTTTTTTGAAAATAATCTAAAAATTCAAGACTCATTATATTTAATTGGTAGTCAGTCATGTAGAAAAGCTATCATGAACCATGAAGATTTTATTCCAATATATAATAAATCTGAAGGTGATAGTAGCTTTAAATTATTGTCAGCAATTGCAGATGCTCCACTATCCACAGTGCCAGGGTTGTACTGGTGGGGAATCAATTTAGGTATGTATTTGAACAACCAACCTGTTTTAGTTAGGATTAAACATAGGGAATTATTAGAAGTAATAATGCATAGAATAATTAGTCTTGACCCTGGGTTTTACTTTAGTGGTCCATACAGATTTTTTGGATCATTATATACGCGGATTCCTGGAATTGAGCTATCTCAGTCAAAAACGTATTTTGATCAGGCGGTAGCTGCAAATCCAGAATATTTTGGAAATAAGGTGTTAATGGCACAATTTTATTACCAAAAAGCAGGTAAAAGGGAGGATTTCCACAATGTACTAAAAAACATCGTCGAAGCCGATCTAAATGAACACCCTGAAATTATGGCTGACAACTTTTTTTATCAAAAAAAAGCTAAAGCTCTTTTAGAAAATGAATCCATTCTTTTTGAATAAACTAAAAACTACAAAAAACGCTGCACTATTTAAATGAAGTCGTTAGTGATTATGAGAATTATCATGATATATTATATAAAGGCGTTGATATATAAAATTCTTTTTTCTTGATTGAAAAAAATTTGAAAGTAAACGAGAATGAAATACATTTTATTCAAATTGTTAATATCTTCATTGATAATTGCTTTGATTTCTGAAGTTTCAAAAAAGAGTAGTTTTTTCGGTAGTTTAATAGCGTCCGTTCCTATTATCTCTGTTTTATCTTTGATATGGATTTACCTTGAATCTAAAGATATTGAGCAAATTAAAAATCTGTCAAATAGTATCTTTTGGATGGTTATCCCCTCGTTAATGCTTTTTATATCTTTCCCTCTTCTATTAAATGCTGGTTTAAATTTTTGGACTAGTTTAATAATTGCAATAATTCTAACCATTATTTTCTACATACTAACAATATTGATTTTATTTAGTTATGGTATCAAGTTATAGATTTATCGCTTAATGGATGAAACAATAACCGCTATTCCATTTTCAAGACTGTTAATCCTTTTTTTTCCTGCAGGAATAGTATCTTTAATTATTTATTCTTGGTCTCTT
>NZKX01000033.1 GCA_002694025.1 Fidelibacterota bacterium
TGCAAACAAAAGAGTGTTTATATTCAGATTATGATCATTATTGTAATTATTTGTTATAGCTTGGTGAAGGTGTGAATACAAAATATTTAAGGAAGATTGTATTTGAAAATGATTTTCGTGAGGGTAGATACTTTGACTACTCAATTCAAACATTAATAGTACTTTCCCTAATAACCTTCTCCTTAGAAACTATACCAAATCTTAATGATAAAGTTTTGAAAGGGATAGCCTTCTTTGAGCTATTTTCAATCATTATTTTTACATTTGAGTATTTACTAAGAATATTTTTATCGAAGAAAAAGTTGAAATATATTTTTAGTTTTTATGGCATAATCGATGTACTTGCGATTTTACCATTTTATTTGAATAACGCAATAGATTTAAGGTCTATCAGGATATTTAGATTATTCAGATTGCTTAGAACATTAAAATTATTTAGAGATGGGAATGCAGTAAAAACATTCACTCTCGCTTATGAAGATATAAAGGCTGAATTAATGATGTTCTCCACAATTAGTCTTTTTATTATATATGTTTCATCAATGGGTATATATTATTTTGAAAACGATTTACAGCCCGACAAATTTGGATCAATCTTTCATTGCCTCTGGTGGGCGACTGTGACTTTGACCTCAGTTGGATATGGTGATGCATATCCTATTACAATCGGCGGAAAAATTTTTACCTCTATAATTATAATAATTGGAATAGGAATCATTGCTGTTCCTACAGGATTAATCGCATCTGCTATGACTAAAATAAGTGAGGATAATAAACAAACTAAATAACTCTATTATTGTAGGAGGACATAGATTCTTAATATTTAGCGTCTACCTATATTCTTTACCTGCTGCTTGTTCAGCATATTTTATATTTAAAATACTTTAGTAAACGAAAATATCTAGTATCTCAAATCAAAAAAATTTTGCCTTTGGGATATGTTATTTATTATAGCTATTTGAATTAAAAGAATAGAAAAGCTTTTCTAGGACATTTTTTACAATATTTATTTTTTTTCTTTTTATATTTTTTACAACATTTTGATTTCATTATAAATATAAATTACATAATTATGATATTGAGAATCAATCGCAATATATATTTATTAAATATAACAATCGAACTTTAGTTTATTTTTGGGCTAATCTGGATTTTTATTTTTAATAAAGTGGTGGAATTTTTGAAATCATTTTCAAATATTATTTTGAAATGAAATGGTACCCATTCCACGAGTTGCCTCCCAGAAATTAAATAAATACGTGTCATCATCCTCCGGGTTGGAAAACCATTCAACCGACAAATCTACATTCGTCCATTCGTCTTCACTAAGAGGCTTTTGAGTGATAACAATGGCTAGCGCGTTAAAATCTTTTTGCGAATTTTCGAATGATGGTTCTCTCTGGCCAAGCAATTCCACTTAGGATTGTTGTGTATAGGTAGTCCTGTTTAAAGCTGTAAAATCATACGAAGAGGAATTAATTGCTAATGATATGATGTTTGTAAACATATCAAAATTACTCACTTCTGAAATTGGAAGCATCCCCATCAAATATAATTCTAAATCATTGTATGGAACTCCATTTCCACCATTGGCAAAAGTACCAAACTCACCTACAGTGTAACTATTTTGCCCATGCTGAACTAGCGAATTTTGTTCAAATCCACCTAATTGGCCTTTCGTATTTCCGCCAGTAAAACCCCAATGACTCCCAAATTGAAAAGAAGTTAAATTTGAACCAGTAGAGTTAACAGAGTGCGTTGGTAAGGCAAAATTCGCCCACTGATGTGCTAGCTCATGCAAGGAAGGACCATATTTTAAATATTCTAAACCCGTTAATTGAATCACTGCTTTTAACCTATCAGATGAACCATATTCAGATGAATAATTAAAGGCCCTTAGCCCTACACCTAATACATTATTAGATACACCAACTAATTTTCCATAATATGATAAGTTCTCTGGTATTGAAGATTCATTTAGTATTAGAAAAATAAAATCATAATCATCATCAAATCTTTTATAAATATCTTGCAACAAACTAGTTCTCAAAATATTGTCAGAAAATCCATCATTATTAACCCATATTTCATATTCATTCATATCCATTAATAGGGATGCAACTCTATTGTTTGAATGTAACTCAAACTTGTGAGAAGTATTATAATTTGGTAAAGTAGATTTATCTTCACAATTGAAAATTCCAAAAATAATAATGGCTAACAAATAATTTTTCATGATTTCATTTAGTGCTACCACTAAAGCTAAGAATAAAAAAAGGAGGAGGGCCTAATACGTTTACTGACATAACTAGTTTATCAGGGCTTTCTTTTAGTGGTTATTTGTATTAATCTAGCGAGTAAGGCTAAAGACAGAAAACCTATGGCCAGATAATCTGGAATATTATCCATCCAAAGAATTAATATGGTTCCCAAAATAATAACTATATTAATTATCGATGTTTTCACAAATATTTATGTCCAAAATATTGCATTTCAATCCCCTAATGTAAGAAGTACTGTCAAAATTGGTAAGGAATATTTTAGGATCTACAGCATAAAAATTAATTAAATACAAACTATGGTGATAACCTATGAAAAAAATCTTAAACTATATCTTGCATTGAAAAGTTCAAGTAAAATGATAAATCTTGGTACATCCTAATATGATTAGTGTAAAATAGAATTTTAAAAGATTTTTAGAACATTAACCTAGTCCATAGTAGTTTTTAAGCTATTTACATTTACTAAATATTTAAATAATTTTTAATTATATGGATAGTAGCTACATTGAATCAGAAAAAAAAGCAACATTAGTAGGATTGTGGATCTTGCTTTTTAATTTCCTTATGATTTTTGTTTGGCTGTCTTATGAGTTCTATGCATTTTTTAATCGAGAATCTGATTACAGATGGGAATTTACTTTTAATATTGTCGGTATACCCTTTGGTTTAATATTTGTCGGTTTAATTCTATTTGCCATTTCTAAAAAATTAATTATGGAGATTTTTAATAATTAGTTTATAGAAATCTCATTCATAAATGAAAGATTACACTTAAACATAAATTTCAAAATATATTCATTTAGTTTACTGTCCCCATTATGATGTCTATATTAAGGTATGAAAAAAAAGGCTCTCTACCTTGTATCCTTATTAATAATTTCACAAAACCATGCAGAAGATTTCTCAAATAAGGTTTTTCCTGGAGGTTATTTAAATGTAGGTTTTCAGTTGGGGAAAACTAAAAACAATGATCGGTACATAGACGTTCAAATTAGCCCAGCAATCGTTTTAATTGGCCCCTACAAAAATGATTTACCAGGGTATTTATTTTTCAGTAATTCAATAGGAAGAAGGTATCTAAATGGGGATTCATTTTTTTATTTTGATATGAATTTAAATTTTTGGAACATCCTTTTTAATTTTGGAATTGGGAAGGGCGGAATTCTAATTGAAGATAAAATTTCTTTAAGAACAAAATATTGGGGGGGCTTAGGTTTTATACCATTTATTGTATCTGCCGATAATTATTACTTAAATGAAATTAAATATAAACAGGTAGGTATTATGGGAATATTAACCATACCAATTTTTGGTAATAATTTTTACCCATAGGCAATAATAACATTATAAATTAGCTTTCATTAAATAACCTAAGAAATCTTTGAGAAATTTTTGTCGATTTAGTATAAAGATTATATACGCTTATATATAATTTCCTTGATATTAGTAAAAATTTATTTTAAACTAATTACGTCATCATTTTAATTAATTAATTAAATATTTTTATATAATTAATAAAT
Source organism: Fidelibacterota bacterium (assembly GCA_002694025.1). Next base: position 3,803 of record NZKX01000033.1, read on the forward strand.
TAAGGTAATATGAACCTTTAATTAAAAATTAAAAAGGATGATAGGTTTAGGTATGTAGAGGAGGCCCCACTTTTGTGGGGCTTTTCTTATAATATTTTAACGATATGTATTTAATTAAAATTTATATCCGTTCCTAATTTCCATCGTAATAGCCCAGCTAAATTAATTTCTCCTACTGTGATTTTTCCATCAGACTGGATTAAGTCAGATAAATCCTTTGCAAGGTTATCAAGCTCAGTTTTTTTCAAGTTAGTTTTTAATTCCTTTAATACTATTTCAAGATTATTTATCCTCTCTGACGAGCTTTGAGACTTTAAAAAATATAAAGTATTTTTTAAAGTATTTCCTGCATCTTCCTTTGTCACTTCGGGCCACCTTTTCCTAGCAGCTTTATACCAAGATTCAAGTTCTTTAGTGGCAATTTTATCATCAGAATTCATCATAGATGCATAAAGATAGGCTATGCTTTCAATTTTTTTCATTATACTATTTGTTAAGGGTAATAATCTATATATTTGAATCTAAAAAATCTAATTTAAGGAAAATATAATTTGTTTCATTCAATAGTGAAATATTTAATAAACTTAAACATTCCTTGGATTGTAATTGATTTAATTTAAAAAAATTATAGTATCTCAATATTATTTATCATTAAACCAATTCTACAATATGTTACATACTATTATTATCTACTATATCATGACAAAATAAAAAAAAGAAACATTTTCTAAAATTGAAATTTAAAAGAATCAAATCAAACCATGTTCAAGGAATTTTAGAGCCTGAGAGTTCTAGAAAATATCCGTTTCAAAGACTTCCGCAAAAGTATAAGAATAAAGTAAGGCAAGAGGTATGGGATTTGTCCGAGAATTCTGCAGGTGTAAGCATGTCCTTTTTCACTAACACATCAACTTTAGTAGCTAAATGGAAACTAAAAAATAAGTTTAAAATGCATCACATGACGGATGTAGCAATAAGCGGTCTTGATTTATATCAAAAAAGAAATAAATGTTGGGACTTCACTGGTGCAGCAATTCCCGAGGATTTAGAAAATGAGGTGTGTCTTTTTAGTGGATTAAAAAAAAAGTTACGACATTTTAGAATTCACTTACCACTATATAATACATTGATTAGCCTAGAATTAGGCATTGATGCAGATGCCCAACTAAAAATTAATTATAAGGAAAGTGATCCGTTAATTTTTTATGGAACGAGTATAACACAAGGAGGTTGTGCTTCACGGCCTGGATTAGCATATACAAATATTATATCTAGAAAATTAAATAAAACATGCATAAATCTTGGATTTAGTGGAAATGGGCACTTAGAAGTTCCAATTGCAAAAATCTTGTCTAAGATAAATAGCGCTTTTTTTATAATTGATTGTATGTGGAATATAGATGAAAATATAATTACTAAAAATACAAGACCATTTTTAAGCGCCTTACGCTCAAAAAAGGAAAATTCTCAAACACCTATTATTTTTTATGAAAAGTATGTATCTGACATAAATCATCCAGATAAAAAACAAATTCATTCAATTTTGCAGGAAAACCTCGCATTAAAAAAAGAAATTAATAAAAAAATTAAAAATGGTTTTAAAAAACTATATGTTTTTAGTCAAGACGGGTGCTTACGCGAAGATTCTGAATTTACTGTGGATGGTGTACATTTTAATGATTTAGGTTTTGAAAGATTTGCCAAACATTTTCTAAAAAACTTAAAAAAGTTAGTTTGATTGGCGCTCTAAGCAATGGTTCATTTAGATTTATAATTGGAATCTAAGAAAAAACTAAGGAATATGAGAGTCTGCTACCCGATGCAAAGTAATTATTAGGTGAAATTTTGGCAGGTGGTTTTTTTGCATTGTTTGAAGCAATAGTTTACGATTTACCGTTAAGTTTTATATTGGTTTTTCGCCAATGAACCTAATATTTTCTACTATGTGTATAAAAGTTTTCTTGATGATCCTTATAATTCCAACATAAAGTATTTTCATGAGCTTAAGTAAAGATTATTTAGAGAAAGTGTGGGATAGTGTTTGGCAAGATGGACTTACTGAATTAGAAATGCAAAAAAAATATTTCCAAAGACTTAGTGAAGATCTAAAAGGCGAGGATAGGTCCTTTTTGGAAATCTTGGAGAGGAAGATAAATGAGCTAGAGATTAAAATGTCTTTTAATGATTTAGTAGAAAATGAAATGAAGCTCGTTAAAAATGATAATTCACCTGGATTAAATGATTCTAGAACAGAAGGTGACGGCACTGAATGGATTATAGAAAAAGATGAAGAAGGTAATTTATTTAAGAGAGCGATTGGTTCCGAAAAGAAAGTATATTTAAAAAAAGATAATTTGGGAAACGAATGAAAGAAGCACAAAAAAGAAAAACTTCTTATTTGCGTATTACTAAAAAACAATTTTTCTGTTGATATTGTTTATGTTAGCGTTCACTCACTTTTGGAACAATATATAATTTGAAAAAAAGCGGTCTCAGAAATTATTCTTGGATTTTTTCTTTGATAGGATCATTATATTGGTTTATTAGGTATATATTTACAAACCAAGAATGGTTTTTTTTAATGGGTGCGTTAATATTTGGGGTATTTTCATTTATTTCTTATAAAGATTTAATGTCAAAGTAGGTTATTTAATTCAGCTAAAAGGAGAATGTATGATAAACACAACTACTCATAATATTGATGGTAAAGAAATAAAAGAATACTTAGGTGTCGTCACTGGAGAAGCTATATCAGGTGCAAACTTTGTGAAAGACTTTTTGGCATCCATTAAGGATTTTACAGGAGGGAGATCTGGAGCATATGAAGAAGAACTTAGCAAAGCGCGCAATATTGCATTTGGTGAAATGAACCAAAAGGCAAAAAATATGGGAGCTAATGCTGTAGTTGGTATAGATATTGATTATGGAACGCTAGGCGATACAGGTTCAATGTTAATGGTTAGTGTCAATGGCACTGCAATTAAGTATTAGTTGCATTTTGTTTTAAACATTTATGTTTTATTATGCTTTAGTCTGTTTAAAACATCTTTTATGACAAATTGTTAGGTTTTAATTTCAAAGAAACTATATGGGAAATATTAATTTTTTTTTTATAATCTGCCTGATTATTTTTTTATGTAATTCGTGTGCGACATTAAATAAAGCCCAAGGCGAGCTACATTACAATAATCATATTTCTAAAGGCCAGGAATTACAAGATTTAAAAAAAGCATTTGATCTTGGTGCTATTAATAAAGAGGAATATGATTTAATGAAAGAAAAGATAATTAATGATAGGTATGTTAAGGAATTAATTGAAAAATTTGATGATGACGACGAGGAAGAATCACACAGGAAAGCTAGCTTAAATATTGAAATATAATAAATACAAAAAGAATGAAATAAACCTACAACTAATGTTTTTCAAAAGAAACTTAAATAAAAAACTTTTTTAAAAAATGCCAAAGAAGAAGACAATAACAGCCGCTGTATTAGGATCTCTAAAAGGTAAGAACATTTTCACGAAGATTAAAAAAAAGAAGGATAATACATTGGACTTAGATGAAAAAATCATCAAAGGCATCTATGCTTTTTTAAAATCTCCTTTTAAGAAGTAGTGACAACAACTCCATCTTTTACAAAAATTTTGTATGTTGTGGATATGTGTATTATCGCAGTTTTCGTGTATAAGTTTTGCATAGAAAACTATTATTTCGGACATCTTTTTTGGGTTACTCTTTTTACTTGGAATGCTATTCAATGCAGAAAACAAATGATAAGGTACAAACTTGGTTTAAAGTAAATGAAAGGGTTTATCAAAAGACAAATAATCCTATTCATTATTTTTGCAATTACTTTACTGATTGTTTATGTTAAGAGACAATCTTGGTAAATTCATAAAATAGTGTGTAGGGATATATTACATTTATGTTTGGCTTTTTTATACTAATGGGTGATCAGATAGACCTTTATTACCTTTAATTTTATTTTAATAAGAATAGCATATTTGTTATCATTTGTAGATAAACAGTTAAATCAAATTTCTACCAGAATAAATTTAAATGACTCCCAAAGAATTTTATGTTTTTATATTTTATTAAAACATTTTTTAGCCACCTCCTAATAACATTTTGAGCTAATGTATTTGATTTTTCTAAAATTCATAATTCTATTAATTTTTTCAATAAGTTTTTTGCCTTCCCAGGTAAATACAGAAATAATGAGGGATGAAGAGGTCGAAAAAACATTTAGCAATCAGTTGAAATTAGACTTTGGCTATCAAACGTCTGAAAATGAAATATTTGATTTGTGGTTGTCAGGAACTTCCAATTACTATTTAGAAAACAACTTGCATATATTCTTGATTTTAAACTATCACAATGGATATATATCGAAAAATGAGACAAAAGAAGTAATTTTAAATAGGGGTTTTACGCACTTAAGGCTTACAAAAAGAATACTCCCTCATATTAATAATGTTAATATTGAATTTTTTCTTCAGACCGGTTTTAATGATTTTATTTTAATAAAAGATAGAAAGTTATTTGGCTCTGGATTGAGAACAAAAATAATTAAGAAAGAAGATTTCAAATCATTTTTGGGTCTAGGAATAATGCGAGAGCTTGAAAAATATGATTTAAAAACAAATTCAAAAGAATTACTTTTTCGCCAGACAAGCTATGCAACTATAATTTATCAATTGAGTGATAATACTTATATCAATAATATCTTGTATTTCCAGCCTTCAATAAAAAATATGAATGATTTTAGGTTACTATCAGAAAATAGGATGAATTTTAAAATAAATGATGTATTTAGTATTAATATAACCATTGATTATCGTTACGATAATGAACCACATGGAAACTCTAAAAAATCATATTTTCAAATAAATAATGGTTTTGAGTTTGATTTCTGATAAAGTATATGGTTTAAAAATTGATCAAAGAAATTAAAAAATATATAGAGGACTTTTACCTAACAGACATGAGCAACCCTTATGTTATATCATTATTAGCAATCTTAATTGCATATGTATTATTTCTTGTTACCAATAAAATTATTCTTCATTCTATTTCTAAGATATTTCAAAGGACATCTACTAAATTTGATGATATACTTTTAGAACAAAAAGTTTTCCATAAACTTCCATATCTCATCCCTTTAATTTTTTTATATAGTCTGAGAGATTTAGTACCTTTTTTCCAATTTATGGAACGCTTTATTATCTCCCTAATTGCATTGGTGATTCTTTTAACAATGAATTCACTTATCAATGCCTTTAATGATTTATATAAAAAAAGTAGATTTTCTGAAAAGTTTAACATAAAAAGTTACACTCAAGTTGCAAAATTAATAATAAACTCTGTTGGTATTATCATTATAGCTGCATTGGTAGCTGGTAAATCTCCGATATACTTTCTTAGTGGCCTTGGGGCGTTAACAGCAGTCTTAATACTTGTTTTTAAAGATACAATTCTTTCTTTAGTATCGAGTGTTCAAATAAGCTCAAATGATCTTTTTAAAGTCGGAGATTGGATTGAAGCACCCCAATTTGGGGCAGATGGAAATGTTGTGGATATTGCTCTTCATTCTGTTAAAGTACAAAACTGGGATAAAACAATTTGTGTCATCCCAACCAGCAAGTTAATCAATTCATCATTTAAAAATTGGAGAGGAATGTCTGAAAGCGGTGGAAGAAGAATAAAGAGATCAATTAAAATAAATATGAAAAGTATAAAGTTCTGTAATGCTTCAATGATTGAAAAATTCAAATCAATTTCATTACTCAATGATTACATAAACGAAAAAATAACGGAAATTAAAAAAGAGAATGAAAATAGCAGTATTGAGGACAATAATATTCTTAATGGCAGGTCACTAACTAATATAGGAACCTTTAGAGCCTACATAAAATTTTATCTTAAAAACAATCCAAACATTCATGAAGATATGACTTTCCTTATTAGACAACTGTCACCTCAATCTGATGGTCTACCAATTGAAATCTATGTTTTTTCAAATGATACAGACTGGGTAAACTATGAATCAATACAGTCTGATATTTTCGATCATTTATTAGCTATATTACCTGAGTTTGAATTGGAAATTTTTCAAAGCCTGTCAGGCAACCTAAATTTCATAAAAAACTAATGAGAAATTTATTAGTAGGCTTACTTACTATTCTAAAATGAGCATTCATAAATATTAATTTTGCGTTTAAACTTTAAAATTGAAAGTGTATTAGAGTCTGAGCTAGGATTTGTACTGGCACTAAATCAAAAATCACTTCCTGCTGTTAGCTCAACGGACCTTAATAGATTATCTTATTTTCAAAAAATATCTCCTTATTTTAAAATTATTAAGTTAAATAGTAAACCGATTGGATTTTTAATTGGATTAAATCCAAGAGAAGATTATTCCAGTGAAAATTATAAATGGGTTGATCAAAGATATCATTCTTTCATTTATGTNGATCGAATTGTAATTGATGAAAAACATAGAAATAAAGGAATTGGTTCTATTTTTTATGACCACCTTGCTAACTCATTTAANGGNAGGATNGNNTATATCATNTGCGAGGTGAATATAATTCCGGAAAATAGAGAATCAATGAACTTTCATAAAAAGTACGGATTTAAGGAAGTAGGGCAAAAGGATACTGAAAATGGGGTAAAAAAGGTAGCCTATATGTTGTGTGAATTATCCCAATGACAATATTTCAAAATTTCATTCTACTAAAATAACCATTTAGGGATTTAAATTTTTATGAAATACTTACAAAGCTTTCCACTCTTTTCATCTCTAAAAGATTCTGAATTAATAATGTTGGATACATTAACAGAAAAAAAAGAATATAAAAAGGATACAGTCCTACTTGAAAAAAGCCAAGTCTCAAAAAAACTAATATTTTTAAATCAAGGTATTGTTGCAAGTGTTTATGAGGATAGAGGAAAGAAGTTCATAAGAGATTTTTACTTTCCACCCCTAATATTTACCGAGCAAGAAAGCTTTGTTAAACAAATACCTGCAAAATTCTCAATTTTAAGTGTTACAGATATTATATGTCATTTAATAACCAAGGATTCTTTAGATATTGCCTATGAAAGAATACCCTCTCTTAAAGAGATAGGTAATGAATTATTGTTTAATGGCTTTGTAAATATATCTAATCGATTAGAATCTCTACTTACATTAAATCCAGAGAAGAGATATTTAAAACTATTAAACGAAAATCCAAAGTTACTTAATAAAATACCTCTTAAATTGATTGCATCATACCTAGGAATAACAGATGTTGCTCTGAGCCGAATACGAAAAAGAATATCTCTACCAAAAAAATAATGATAAAACTTTAATTGGTATCATCTGTTTGCTTAATTGATTAAATAACCTATCATGAAGAAACTATTATTTATTTACTCTCTAGCACTTTTCTTTTCTTGTACAAATAAGAAAGTAAAAAAACAAGGTCACGAGGGTGAAAATTCTTTTTCATTGACTTATGAGGAAGCAAAAAACTTAGAGCACAAACTGTATCAAGAATATGCAGCTGATCTTTTATTAAAGCGTAGTCTAGAAATTGAAAATAAATTAATCAGTATTGAAAATTTAAACTTAAAATACCATATAAGGTTTTTTGGTGAAATGCCATCAACTGGCTGGAGTCTTTTTATTTCTTTACATGGAGGAGGTGGAGTAGATCCATCAATTAATGAGAGGCAGTGGAACAGGCACAAAGGATTGTATCAACTTAAACAAGGTATTTTACTAACTCCACGATCGCCGACAGACACCTGGAATATGTGGCATCAAGAGCACATAGACAAAATACTTAATAGATTGATACAAAATATGATAGCTAAGTATAAAATAAACCCAAACAAAGTATTCCTTTTAGGGTACTCTGCTGGTGGTGATGGAGTTTATCAACTCGCTCCCAGAATGGCAGATCGATTTGCTGCAGCTTCAATGTCAGCAGGTCACCCTAATGATGCTAGCCCTCTTGGACTTAGAAATATAGGATTTGCTATCCATATGGGTGAAAATGATTCAGCATACAACCGTAATACTGTTGCAGAAGAATGGAAAAGTGAATTGGAGAGACTAAAAAATATAGATCCAAGTGGGTATAATCATATGGTTAAAATTTATGAGAACAGAGGGCATCAAATTTCACACGCAAAAGAAAATTACATCCTTGAAAATAATAATAATGGAATTGACTCATCCGGAATTTTATGGATGTCAAAATTCACAAGAATTCCCTACCCTAAAAAAATAGTTTGGAGGCAGGATGATGTAACTCATAATCGTTTTTATTGGCTAAAAGTTAATGAACCTGAAAAAAATTCATTGATTATTGCTAGCATTGAGGGTCAACTAATTAAAGTTTCAAATTCAACTGTGAATGAAATTATAATAAGGTTAAACGATAATCTTTTAAATATGGATGATAAAATCAAAGTGATTTATGAGGGAAAAGAAATATTTAGTGGTTATGTTCCAAGAAGAAAGGAAGTCATCTTAAGTTCTCTTAATGAGTATGGCGATCCAGAAAGTGTATACTATGGTGAAATATCCGTTTCATTCGATAATTAATTTTTTAATTCATTAATTAAGACAATTTGACATTGTTTTTTGAAAAAAATCCTATTATGCTGACAATTATTAGGTAATTTTTTTTTTGCATTATATTTGTAGTATACCTCTTAAATAGGAGTATATATATGAAAAAAATAAAGATAAGTAGACCAGCGTTTCAGATCCCATTGGAAAATCTTTTAAAAATATATAGAAGAGAACTTAGAACTGATAAACTAAAGAGTCATCCATCAGAAGAAAATAATATCATAGAGAATAATAAAAGATTCTTTAACCATATCGGAGTTTGCTAATTGCAAAAAATTCTTTTTGTTTGCACTGCCAATATTTATAGAAGCAGGTTTAGCGAAGAGGTTTTCAATCACTTAGCTATAAAAAAAAATATATCCAGCCGAGCATTTTCTGCAGGTTTGATGGTGGGAAATTATACTACAAGAAAGATTTATTATCCTGCTTTAAAAAAATTAAAGCTATTAAACATAACACCTTTAAGAAAAGATGAATTATCCATCCATATAGATGACGTTAAATTAAAAGATTTTAATAAAATCATATGCATGGACAAGAATGAGCATCAACCAATGGTTAAGGAGAATAAAAAGCTTAAGAATATAGAGATTGACTATTGGGATATTATTGATGAGCCATTAGTCCCTAGCAATATATCACTTCCTAAATGTTTTAGTAAGGTTCAAGAGTTAATAAAAAATATTTCATAGATGTAATTACTATCCTTTTCGAAAACAATTGGAATAAATTAAATAGTCATTCTTTTATTTTAAACAAAATATGATATTGACAAATAAATATCAAAAAGTTGATTAGATTGTTTATAAAATCCGCTAAGATTTAAATGAAAAGAAATTTCCTTATGCAAATAAAAATTATATCTATAAATCTTTTATTTTTTTTATTTTGTCATTCTTGTAAAGACTTTAATTCAAACGATGAAATAATTGATTATGGAATTGTGATTAATGAGATCAATTATAATTCATCTGACAATTTTGATCCTGATGACTGGATTGAAATTTATAATAGCAGTAATGAGTTAATAAATATAGGATTTTGGATGTTGAAAGATGAAAATGATGATAACGTCGCAGTTATTCCTGAAAGTACGCTTATAGCTCCCAATCAATATATTATTTTTTGTAAGGATTCTCTAAAATTTTCTCAAAAATTTCCAAATGTAATCTTCCATGCTACTCAGCTTAATTTTGGTCTAAGCGGCTCCAAGGACGCGGTTAGAATCTTTGATTCAAATGGAACTTTAGCTGATATAGTAGAATATAAGGATGATCCTCCGTGGCCAGGGGAGGCTGATGGCGAGGGTGCAACCTTAGAACTAAAACATCCTAGTCTGGATAATTCATATGGGTACAATTGGGCTCCGTCATCATTAAATGGTACTCCAGGAAACATAAACAGTAGTTTTATAGAAATTCCTTAAATTTTTTTTAAATATTAAAATCAAATCCTGTTAGATTGAATTTAAATTGTTAGGTTCTTGTTAGAATTTATACTGATATTCTTCAATTTTTATAAAAATCTAATCTTAAAAATCATGGAATTAACAATTGGGCTTTCAAGCCTATTAATGAAATATACTTTTAGTACTTTTATAGCTTATTTAATTATAATCCAAATCTATAGAAGATTTCATGAAGGCAACGAATTTGTTTTTACATACTTCATGTTCAATTCCCTTATATTTTTCTTTGCCTACATACTTGGTAGTATGGATATAAATATTGGATTTGCATTTGGTCTTTTTGCTGTTTTTGCCATTCTAAGATATCGGACTGATCCAATCCCGATTAAAGAAATGACTTACTTATTTATTGTAATAACACTTGGTGTTATTAATGCTATTGGAACAAACGAAGTTTCGCTGCAAGAATTAGGTTTTGCAAACTTTGTTATTATTGTTTTAACCTTTTTACTCGAAGCAACTGGTAAAGAAGAAACTTTAGGCCGCAGGACAATAGAATATGATGTTTTAGAAAATATTAAACCTGAGAACCATGGTAATTTGAAGCAAGATCTAGAGCATAGGACTGGACTTTCCATTAAAAAATTTGAGATAGGGAGAATTTTCCTTGATAAGGTAAATATCAAAATATTTTATGAAGAAGATTAATATTCCATCCTTTAATAAATGTGTAAAGAAATCAATGTTATAAAAAACACTAGAAAATTTTGTTTAATAGTGTTTTTTTTTACGGTTTTTAATTCTATCCTTGCTAATGTTGATTATGAATCTTGGAGTAGTTTAGAATTTAGAAAAAAATTACCTTTCTCTTTTGAATTAGATTTTGAACAATCCTTAAGACTAAAGGACAATCTCTCTTCATTTAAGCAGACATTTACTGAAACTTCGATATCATACAATATGTTTAATGGAATGAAGTTTTTTATTCCTTTTAGGTACGCAGTTTTTAAAGATAAAATAAAAAAAAGAATTAGTTTTGGTGCAGCATATAAGCATAATTTTAATAAAATTAGCTTTAGATATAGAATTAAACTTCAAAAGACTTATTTAGATGATAAGATTTTTAATCCCTTAATTAGGAATAAATTTACTTTAGGTTCTAAAATTAATAAAAAATTAAGACCTTATGTTTCTCAAGAATTTTCCCATTTTGCCCAAGATGGTCAATTTGATTATGATGAATATAGGCTATCTGTAGGAGTAAGAATTAATTTAGGAAAGAAAAGAGAGACCAAAATCTTTTACACACAAAAGATCGAAGGCTTAAGTAAGAAAAACCAAGATAAAGCCAATGTATTAGGGCTTTCTTATGCCTTTGAGTGGTAATCAATGATAAAGTTCAAGAATTTTAAATTAAGTATTGTCGACCTAACGCCATCCTTAAGGTGACTTTCTATTAGTTATTATTATATTTGACATTTATTAATTAATGAGCCGATTATTTTTAATACTGTATTGATTTATACGGGTAATTTGTACTAAATATTTAAATGTTTTTAAATTATTTAACTTATCTATAAATAATGCCAGAAGGTCCTGAAACACATAGAATGGCTGACAGGATTTATAAATCCTTGGTGGGAAAAAAAATCTTGAAATTCAAGTTTCAGCACGATTCAATATCAAAACTTAATAATTTAGAAGAAGTGTATATTGTCGATGTCCTATCAATTGGTAAGGCAGTGGTACTCAGACTAGAAAATGGACTTAGTATTATTTCTCATAATCAATTGTATGGTAAATGGACATTCAACAGACCCAGAACGATAATAAAAAGTAATAGACAGTTGAGAATTGAGTTTTTAACTAAATCTAAAGCAGTAAGGCTTTGGTCTGCTACAGACATACAGTTATTCTTAACTAAAAATGAAAATCAACATCCATATTTAAAGAAAATAGGACCTGACGTTCTTGATAAGTCGACTACTGTTAATTGTATCATTCAAACGTTACAAGGTAAAAAAGCGTTCAATAGATCTCTTAGTTCTGTATTATTAGACCAATCTATTATTTCGGGATTAGGAAATTATTTGAGAAGCGAAATTCTGTTTTTTGCTTCACTTATTCATACACAAAAAGTATCAGAATTAAGTCAAGTTAAGCTTAATAAATTAGCTAAATCTATCAAAGAGGTAAGCGTTAGGGCATATGTGCAAAAAGGAAAAACGATTGATTTAAGTTTTTTTGAAAAAGAGTTTGGTAATAAAGAAAACTTCAGAAGGGTAAGGCATATGGTTTTTTCCAGAGAGGGCTTACCTTGTTTTATTTGCGGTATATTAATTCAAAAAACAGTTGTATCCTCCAGAAGAATTTTTTTATGCCCAGTCTGTCAAAACAGCTAAGAATGAAATACTCTGCGAAACAAAAAAGTTTTGATGGTGATTTAGAGATCTTAAACAGTGGAAATGGTTTTGTAGTAAATGAGTTAACAAAGGATAAAATTTTTGTAAAGAGAAATGCGCTAAAAGGCGCAATACATGGAGATACAGTAAAAATTTCAACCAAAAAATCAAGGTATGGAGCCTTTCTTAAATGCCAGGTTGAGAAAATTATAAAGCGAAACAATCAATACTACACTGCAAAAGTATATAAACAAAAAAAACAAGTTTTTGCTTGTATTTATCCGTTCCAATCCAAAAAGATTGTTTTGAAAAATCTAAATGATAATTTTGGAACAGGCGATATAGTGAAAATCCAAATTATTAATTGGAGAGAAAACCATAAAACAGCGTATGCAAAAATAGTTAGCTTGGTAGCAAAATCAGATGATCCTTACTCTGAATATATATGGGTTTCTCAAAGATACGGAATAATCAAATTTAAGGATTATACTGTATCAAAAAGTGATCAAAACAAATATAAAAGTATTTTGGAAAGCAATTTAAAAAATAGGAAAGATCTTTCTTCTTTGAGGACCTTTACAGTTGACCCTAAAAACGCAAAAGATTTTGACGACGCTATTTCAATCATAAAACGAAATCATCATACAGAGCTATATGTTCATATTGCGGATGTTTCTAGTTATGTAAAGGAAAATTCAAAAATAGACCGACTTGCTTTTGAGAGAGGCAATAGTTATTATTTTGATGAGAAAACCACCCATATGCTCCCTGAATTCTTATCAACAGATATTTGTTCGCTAGTCCCTGGAAAAAAAAGATTGGCCTTAACTGCCGAAATACTTTTAGATAATCAATGTAATGTAAAGAGTTTTGATTTTTTTGAGAGCACAATAATAAGCGACAGGAAATTTCATTATGGCGAGGTAGAAAAAATCCTCTTTGATACAAGTTGCGAAGGAATTTTTAAGGATATAAAAGAACTTAAGCTTTTAACGGATAAGCTTCGAAAGAATAGATTGTCAAAAGATGGGTTTAATCTTGATCTTTATGAACCTGAGTTTAAACTTGATAATTATGGAAATCCTATTGATAGTTATGAAATTGAGAAGCTGAGGTCTCATGAAATGATTGAAGAAAGTATGCTGCTTGCTAATAACCTTGCTGCCAAGCAGATTGAAATTACTCAATCAAAGCTAAATCGTTTTGGTATTTATAGAAATCATGAAAATTTATCAATGAAGAACGAAAATTTTCTTAAAGAATTAATTAATTACATAACAAAATCTCCAGTTCAAAGTGATTCACATATCAAAGCGAGGGAAATAAACAAATTTCTTAATCAGATAAGTACAAGTAAAAAAAAGGCTCTAAGCCGTATTATTGTAAGGAAAATGCAAAAAGCAAATTATTCTACTAAATCTTTGGGACATTATGGACTAGGTTTAGGATCCTACACTCACTTCACTAGCCCTATTCGAAGATATTCTGATATTATAGCACATAGGATGATTAAGGGTAAGTTTAACAAAAACGATAATATTTTTAGTATCATTTATCAATGTAATAGCGGCGAACTCAGGTCTCAAAATGCTGAGAGAGAATATGTTGCACTCAAGGGTCTTAAGCTATTAAAACATTTAAAAGAAAATATATTAGATGGATTTATAACAAAGATTCAAAAATCTCGAATAATTGTTAATGAAAGACACTCAGGGGTAGATGGTATAATTTTAAAGCAATACATTCCTCGTGGGTTTTATGAGTTTCATAAAGAAATGCTATACATGCGTAATAAGATTGGTCCAGAGGAATTTAGAGTGGGAGATAAAATAAAAATTAAAGTTGTCTCCATTGATTTTATATCTCAAATGGTGTTTTTTAGCTTTGATAAATAGTTTATGTTAACCTTTTAATTTTAAAAATCGTTACTT
>NZKX01000034.1 GCA_002694025.1 Fidelibacterota bacterium
ATATCCCTTGCAGACTTATATTTTGAGCAAGGGAAATATGTTTATGCTGCATTATCATACAGCGATGCTGTTTATTTGGATCCTGATAATAGTGATTACAGATACATGCAGGGATTAAGTTATTTTAATGCCCAGGAGTGGGGCAGAACAGCTTCGTCTTGGGAAGATTTATTAAACTATAGACCGAATGATCCTATAGTTAAGTCTTTATTACCTCAAGCCTATTATATTATGGCAGTAGAATTTAATCGAGTTGGAAATCCATCAATGGGAAGGCAGGCATTTAAAAATGCATTGTCCGTTAATAATAATCATTCATCATGGCTACCTGGTGCGATGGCAGTTTTAGGAAAATATTACAGACAAAAAAATATGTATAATGAATCCTTAGTGGCTTACCAAGAGGTGCTTGAGCTAACGCCAAATAACGCCGATGCATACAGAGGTATGGGTATTACATACTGGGAGATGGATGAGAAGCAACTTGCAAGAGCATCCTGGGAACGAAGCCTTGAAATAAAACCTGACAATAACGAATCTAAAGGTTGGCTTATACTGTCTTCGCAGGGATCTTAGATTTCAAAATATATTTTTAATTTCTCTAATAAGTAGATTTTAATGTTTCGGTTGATTATTTCTGCTGCATTACACTTAACAGTCGCAAAAAGCCAGTCATTTTATTTAGGCGACTCTTTAGTAAAAGAAGGAGTTAATGCTTTCTATAATTATGATTTTGATCATGCCATTGAAATATTAACTCAAGCTCAAAATCTTTATCCTGACCATCCAGGAGTACATCTAATATGGGCCGCTTCAAGATGGGTTAGGTCTCAAGCATATGACCCAATCGAAGAAACATATAAGGTTTTAGAGCGGGATTTATTAACAATTAAACCTATATATGAAAAACTTGTTCATAAGTTTCCCAATGATCCTAATTATAGACTATATCAAGGTTCCTCTATAGGACTTTCAGCAAGGGTTAGTTTAGGTAAAAAAGAGTGGATCAATACTTTAGTGCGATCCAGCAAGGGTTTCTCAATAATTAAAGGGATATCTGAAAATTCAGATCAAATCGTTGATTTACAATTACCTATTGGTATTGTAGAATATTATGCTGGTACTAGTAATTTATTCTTACGTTGGACAATTGACTTGTTAGGCTTTGAGCCTTCTGTTGATTCTGGTTTAGAAAAAATATTAAATGCAGCAAACCATGGTAAATGGTCTTGGATAGAAGCAAAGGCAATATTATGTAACCTTTATCTTTGGGTTGAGGATGATCCAGTTCTTTCCTTACCTCATGCAAGGGATCTTGCCTATAATTTTCAGAATAATTATTGGTTCAACCTTTTATATTTAGAATCACTCATTCGTACAAATATGATTAAGGAGTCTTATCTAGTTATTGAAAAAATGGAAAACATATTATTGAATTTAAGCTCTAGACAAAAAGAATGGTATCAGCCATATCACCACTACGAGATAGCTTTGTTACACTTTAATAAAAAAGAATATAAAGAATCTATTGAAAATCTGCAGATTACAATAAAAAATTATGCTGGAGAACTTGATGTTATTTTAGGAAATGCTTATTTGCTCCAAGGAATGGCTTATGATAAACTAAGCAAACGTAAAAAAGCTCGAAAAAGTTATCTTAAATGCATTGAACTGAAAAACTTATCTATTGCAATGAAAAAAGCTGAGAAATATTTAGAAAGATCATACTCTGAAATCTAATGGATATTTACTGCCCTAGTTTAAAAAAATATCAAAGATTTCATACAAGATGTGTTATGGTTGGTGACGTGGGAGTAGGCGGAAAAAATCCTATTCGGTTACAATCGATGACAACAACGAATACAATGGACACAGATAGTACCATTTCCCAATCTATTAAAATGATTAATGCNGGNTGCGAAATNNTTCGAATTACTGCTCCAAGTATAAAAGAAGCAAAAAATTTAGAGAATATTAAAAANGGATTGCGNANAAAGGGCTATANAACACCANTTGTNGCAGATATTCATTTCACTCCAAATGCTGCAAAAATAGCTGCCGAAATTGTTGAAAAAGTAAGAATTAATCCTGGCAATTATGCTGATAGGAAGAAATTCGAAACTTATGATTATTCTGATCAAACATATGAAAACGAACTAGAGCGTATAAGAAAACGCTTTATTCCATTGATAAAGATTTGCAAAAAAAATGGTACCTCAATGAGAATAGGTACCAACCATGGATCCCTATCAGATCGTATAATGAGTCGATATGGAGATTCACCACTTGGGATGGTAGAATCTGCAATGGAGTTTATACGAATAGCAGAAGATGAAGGGTTTAAAGATATTATTTTATCTATGAAGTCAAGCAATACTCAAGTTATGGTACAGGCGTATCGATTGCTTGTAAAAACAATGTATGCAGAAAAAATGAACTACCCATTACATCTTGGTGTTACGGAGGCAGGCGAGGCCGAGGACGGGAGAATTAAATCATCCGTCGGTATAGGAGCTTTACTTGAAGACGGTCTAGGCGATACTATTAGGGTTTCTCTGACTGAAGATCCTGAGAAAGAAATTCCAGTTGCAAAAATATTAGCTAGTCGGTTAAAGTTACCTGAAAACTTTAGAAAAAAGAATAGATCTAAATATTCATTACCCTATGATCCCTTTTTTTACAGCCGGAGAAATACTACATCAATTATTAATTTTGGTAAAAAACAAGTTCCTAGAGTAATTGGAAACCTTTCCAATAAAAATAAAATAGAACAAAGTGATTTAGCTTCATTTGGGTATTTATATGCACCAAAAGAGGATAAATGGCGCATTTCAGATCAAGCAATTGACTATCTTTTTTTAGGGAAAAATCAAATAGATTTTAAATTACCAGGAAGATTAAGAATAATTTATGATTTTATAGATGGATTTGGTAGTCCAGACAGTTTTTACTTATACAACGTAGATCAAATTGACTTGATTCAAAAAAGCGAGATCGCATTTCTTATTTGTAAAGATTCTGATAATATATTTCAAAAATTAGAATTTTTACCAAATTGTATTATTGTTTTAGAAACAGATAAGCTGCAAAGCTTTTCTCAAACTAGACAATTTTTTATTAAGTGCCTCGAACATAAAATTTTAAATCCAATTATAATCAAAAGACAATATAATAATCTTTCAGTAGATGAAACTCTTATTTATGCTGCGACTGATTTTGGTGCCCTCCAAATAGATGGGTTTGGTGATGGAATATGGCTAGATACAAACCACGGTCAATCATTCGACACCGAAATTTCTTTTGGAATTTTACAAGCAAGTAGAACTAGAATTTCGAAAACAGAATACATTTCATGTCCTTCATGCGGTAGAACACTGTTTGACCTTCAAGAAACAACAGAAAAAATTCGATCTAAAACTGATCATCTTAAAGGTGTTAAAATTGGTATAATGGGATGTATAGTTAATGGTCCTGGTGAAATGGCGGATGCAGACTATGGTTATGTGGGTACTGGTCCAGGATTAATTTCCCTATATAAAGGACAAAACGTAGTAAGTAGAAATATTAAAACAGAAAATGCTGTTGCAGCATTAATTGAGCTCATTAAAAAAAGTGGGGATTGGCAGGAGCCAAGCAATGTTTAGCATTGTTACACTGTACTGTGCTATTGTATTATTGGTATAAACAAATGAGCAAAGTTCATTAAATAGAGATTCCTATGAAAAAAATAATACTTATCTTTTTGATTTCAAATATTTTTGGACAAGTTAACGAGGACAAATTATCACCCGTGGTAACTTATTGGAAAACTCTTACCCAAGAGGAAAAAGAAATTTTTTTATTTTCCTATCTGACAATGGTTTATGAAACGCATAATGAACTGAAAAATTCGGAAGGGTTTGGAGGTATTACAGAATGGTATTATGATAATCGTGCTGAATTGGTTTATGGAGTTTTTGATCAATTAGAAGTTGTTAGGCTTTCAGAAATAGTAAAATGGATAAATGAATTTTATTCACATGGTGAATATGCTAATCGACCTTTTATTGAAGCCTTAGAATTCGCATATCGATTTGCAGAAGCTGCAGGCACAAATATCTGGGAAAAATATGAAAATCTTCAATTTGATAAAATAAAGCCTGGAAGATATTAATCTATAGCCTATAAGCTGTCGAGCACCCAGAACCAAAGGTATATTAAATTAAAGGTTGGTATTTTTTAGCATAGAGTTATTGGTTCGAAATGATTTTCTTTTACTAATCAAATAAGGCTTATAAATGTATATAA
>NZKX01000006.1 GCA_002694025.1 Fidelibacterota bacterium
TTAAAATCACTATCTTTAATTACCATTTAAACTAATTTTAAATATTAAATAACTAATTTAGTTTTACTTTATATTTAGAATTTTTTCTATTAAATAGGCACTTGATTTTCTAGCCTGTGATAAGTTCAATTCACTTGATTTTATTATAACCATAATGGCTAATTTAGATGCATGTAAATTGCATTTCACTTTTAGGCTTTATAATGATTTTTAAGGAAATATTTTTTTATTTATTTATCATATTCATCAATTCAAGCTGTGAGAAAAAGGATGTCTCTGAAGCGGATGACACCAAAAATAAATTTAAGTCTGATATCGTTGCTAAAAATGGGTTACTGCGTGTAATGGGCAATAAAATTGTGAACAAAAACAACATCCCTATTTCATTAGCAGGAAATAGTTTTTTTTGGAGTAACGATAATTGGGGCGGCGAGCGATATTATACTCCAGAAGTTTTAGAGTGGCTAAAGATTGACTGGAATACAACTATTGTTCGAGCTGCAATGGGAGTAGATGAACCGGGTGGGTACCTTTCCAACAGATCTTCGAACAAAAATCGTATAAAAACAATTGTTGAGGCAGCTATAGATCAGGGTATTTATGTAATTATAGATTGGCATTCTCATCATGCAGAAAATTTTACGAATGATGCAATTTTATTTTTTGAAGAAATGGCAAGCTTATATGGGGATTATGAAAATATCATTTATGAAATATACAATGAGCCTTTAGATATATCTTGGAGTGAAGTACTTAAACCATATTCCTTAAATGTCATTAGTGCAATTCGAGAAATTGACCCTGATAATTTAATAATTGTGGGAACTCCTGAATGGTCTCAAAGAGTTGATCTAGCCGCAGAGGACCCAATAACAGAATTTTCTAATATTGCTTATACTTTGCATTTTTATACCGTATATCATCATGAATGGCTTAGGGAAAGAGCAAGTCAAGCCCTTAGCAAGGGGATTGCTCTTTTTGTTACAGAATGGGGTTCACTTGGCTATACTCTTATTGACTCTGAAGCCGACAAATGGATGAATTGGTGTTTTGCCAATAAAATTACTCATCTTAATTGGGCAGTAAATGATAAGGAAGAAGAATGGTCAATTTTAAGACCAGGTGCTAGCCAACTGGGAAATTGGTCTGATTCTGATTTAACAGACGCTGGTAAATTAGCAAAAGATATTATATCAAATTGGCCATCAGATCTTGACTAACTGAAATAAAATTTATTTGAATGGATTCAGAAATTTTCATTACAATTATAGTCACATCTATATTGCAGTCCATTTTTGGAACAGGTGTATTGCTCTTTGGTACCCCCATACTATTAATGTTAGGAAACGATTTTCAAACAACCTTGATTATTTTACTACCAGTATCAATTCTTATAAATCTTTTCCAAATCAGGAATAAATTAGATGCCATAGACGGAGATTTTTATAAAAATTTACTTTTATTTTGCCTACCTATGGTCTTTTTAACCCTTTACTTTTCTTTTTCTATTCAATTAAATACTAAAATAATTATAGGAATCTTTTTAATAATCATTTCATTACAATCTTCACTTAAAACCATAGCTAAAACTATTAATTGGATTCTTAATTATGAGAAACTTTATCTCACTACTATGGGAGTTTTACATGGTTTCACCAACTTAGGAGGATCTCTTCTATCAGGGATAGTTTTAAGTAAAGATTTGACAAAGGATAATAAAAGAGCAACTATTGCTGTAAGCTATTGTACTATGGCCTGTATCCAAGTGGCAACTATTAGTTCATTACTAGGCTTTAGTAAGTTTTTTAATCCAGAAAATTTTATATATTGGGTTTCGGCACCCTTAATATTTCTGACAGTAGAGAAATATATATATCATTCAGTAAATGAAAAATTATTTAAAAAAATATCAAATTTTTTTCTTTTTTTGGCAGGTGTAGCAGTTTTAATGAAAACCTGAAATTTTAAAAGAGGCTGTTTCATATGATTCCAAAAAATCAATTATTTATTTAAGTTGAAAACCAAGAGTGGTTACCAAATTGATTTTTTTTAATTGTTTTGCCATTTTCTAAAAAATATTTTAGTCCTTTCAAAACCGATGATAAATATTTTTCTAAACTTGGACGAATAAAGAACATAAAAGGAAACCAATTAAATACTTTATTCCCTTTATTAAATAGATAAGGCCAGATTTTTATAGTAATCATTGATCTTTCATTAACTTCTTCTATCCTCCAAGATACAAACGAGGATTCAAACCCAACTTGATTAATAAATAAATCGTATCCAAAGTTCTCCTTCCAAAAAACAAATTTTCTCTGCATAGTTCTTCCATTTAGATAAATCAGTATATCTTTTGACTGATTGCCGGGCCATGAGATAATTTTATTTTCTTTGACAAAAGGATGGAATAATTCTAAATTGGATTCTGACGAAATTATTTTCCACAGTTTAGAACAGTTACAATTTATAATTTGACTTTGTTTTACATGCCAAATGTATTTTGAGTCTCGACCTAGCACAAATTATTGATTATTTAATGGTAATATTTCTTAATAAAGAGAATTTCATTTTTTAATATTCAATTATGTTATCTAGAGTTTTTCTTATTAAACAAGGTCATTGTTGTGGGCACAAGTGCCTAATGTGCCCCTATGAAAAAATGCATAGTGGAAAATCGAAAAAAATTCGAAATGAGGTAATAGCTCAATTGCAGGATTGGGAAAAGCAAGAAATAAGAAAGCAAAGCAACATTAAATTAAATTTTGATCTCTAAATTAAATTCCTAAATCAAGGCCTTGACTATTTTTTTTGAGAAAAGATAGTCCGCTATTGAAATTTTGTTCCTCAGCTAATATTCGTTCATTCTTTGAAGCAAATTTATTATCCCACTCAACAAGCTTTTTACTCATTATTCTATGGAAAACTGGTGGTAAAAATATCGCTAGATAAAGCATGGATAAGTATCCATATGGCATCATCGGTGCGCCCTTGTAGGGATATAACTCCCAATATTTTAAACTAGCTTTTTCATGATGCGAAGAGTGCCGAGTAACATTATAAAGATAAATACTACTCATCACACTATTTGAGTTCCAAGAATGATGAGGGCGAACCTTTTCTCCTGGTACTCTGACTAATCCGTAATGTTCTGTGTAATTAATTACTTCTAATAAAGATTTAGCAATAATTGCACAAAGGAGAAAGATTGCCATTCCTTCAAATCCTCCGGCCGTAAATGCAATAACGGTAATAAACAAACTTCTTAGGTACCCTAATATCATTTTNTTTTTAAANGATAGGAGTGAACTCTTGCCTTTTNTATTATGATNTAAAATNATTTTCCACGCATCNTTTTGTTCTTTAACGATAGCCCGAAAAATAAACANNNAAATGTTTTCACCTCTTTTTGCAGTTGCNGGNTCAATGGGTAACCCAACATTCTTATGATGNCCATAAACGTGCTCTATCGCAAAGGCACAATCCCAAGAAAGGGATAAGAGCCAATTTCCTATAAACATATCAAATCTTTTTGTTTTTCTGTGCACAAGCTCGTGTCCTGGAACAGTACCCATAACACCAATAAATAAACTTGAAATTGCAACTAAGGAAACTTTATCAATAATATTAAGGCTTTCTCTGACTGAAATTAAATTTATACCTATATAATTTAGTACGAATTCCTGGATAAACGCACTTTGCGAAAGAAGACCAATAGTTACTAGTAAAAATAAAATCAACAAAGGAAGATTGATATACATAGGAAGATTTAACAAAAAAGGAAAGGAGTAACTAAACCGAGAATCTTCTTCTTTGATTAGGAGATCACCTAAAATAATTAAAAGAGAAAAACCTAAAAACAAAACAGTTGGACCATGCTGGACCGCTAAACACAAATATAATCCAACGCATAATGTTAAAGTTGATATATAGTATCTTAAATATTTCATTATTAAATCTAATTACAATTTAATGATAAGAAATTATAATTTAAAAAAGATCATTATTGTTAATGAATGATGATTATATAAAAATAATTTAAATTAGGCTTTGATTAAAAAGCAATCTCAATACTTTTATGAAATTACCTCTCTATTTTATTTCTGATATCCATTTAAAACTTACTTTAGACCAAGCAGAAACAGATAGGCGTAAAAAGCTCTATCGTTTGTTTGATAAAATTTGTGAAACTGGAGGAACGTGTTTTTTTGTCGGAGATTTATTTGACTTCTATTTTGAATATCCAGATGTCATTCCAAAGGCATATGTAGATTTTTATGAAAAAGCTTCGTACTTGAAAAAAAATGGAGTTGACCTTCATTTTAAAACTGGGAACCATGATCATTGGTTTCAGGACTTCTTAGAAAAAAAAATAATGACCAAAGTTTACACCAATGATATTGATATAAATATTCATGGGAAAAGATTTTTTATAACCCATGGAGATGGTATTCTTAGTTGGGATTACGGCTACAGGGTCCTAAAAAAGATAATCCGATCAAGAATTTTTATTACAATTTTTCGTTGGATACATCCTACAATTGCGTATAAAATAGCTAAATTTATCTCTAGGAGCGGAAAAGAAGACATGCATGAAGCGGATTTTAATAAAGATGTAAAGATTGAACTGCAAAGTTTTGCTAAAAAACAATTTAATAATGGTTTCGATTATATGGTGTCAGGCCACTATCATTTGGGAGAAATTTATAATTTAAATAACGGGAAACTGGCAGTTTTAGGGGATTGGTTTCATCGTCCAAGCTATGCCAAATTCGATGGCGAAGACCTATCTATGAATCTGTGGGAAAAAAATGATTAAAAAGATCATACTTGCACTTCTCACTAGTTTAGTTTTTAACAGCTGTTCAATTGTAACTGGATTATTTGGCAAAAAATCAATTGGTGATCCCAATGATCCTGATTTTTTAAATAGAGTTCAAGAACTAAAAAGTGCATACAGAGAGGGAGATATTCAGGCATTAGATGAATTGATAGAAGTATATGAAGATCCTGACCTTCATATAAAACTACGTGTTGCGGCGGGGAAAACTTTAGCACAAACTGAGCATCCTAGGGCACTTCACTCCATCTCTGAAATGGTTGCTACAACAACTGCTCTTGATTATGCTTTGCTTGATGAATCAATAAAAATGCTTGGGCTTTTCAAAGAAAATCCAAAAGCAGCAGATGCCTTAGTTCGGTCCATGCATAAAATGGAAGATAAAACTAATGAAATACATATTACGTTAGTTAAAAACCTAAGACGTGTTAGAACAAAAGATCAAATTCTTGCTCTTCTTGATCTTTATGAAGTTGCTAAAAGTAATATGTCCAGGACTGAGCGGCTTTTAACAGAAACAATGGGTGCAATTGGGGATGATCAAGTAGTCCCTGTTCTCACTCAAATAGCGAAGGATCCAAAGATTAATATTGGAGTTCGAAATCAAGCCGTAGAAATATTAGGAAAGAAAAAACCAGACGACGTTGCGGTCGCTTTTGCAGAACTTTTAGGTGACCCTAATACAAATCTTGAAGTTCGCGAATTTGCCCTGAATACCATGAAAGGAGTTAAAGAGGAAAACCTTGTACTTGCTCTTCTTAACACTTACAACATGGGTAAAACAGAATATTACAGCCTTTTGAATACTATGCTTGCTGCTTTAGGTGAATTTGACGATCCTGAAGTAAAAAAAGCAGTTATTGAAATTGCTCATAGTGACAACTATCCAATGGACATTCGAAAAAAAGCGATTGATAATTTAGCAGCATTCAATGATCCTTCTGTGCTAAATGGTCTCTTACCTATGCTAGAGAATAAAGAGAATTATATTTATTATGATAACATTATTAATATGGTTTACAAATTAGGTGAAGAAAAAAAGAATGCTGAGTCCGTAAGACGTATGGCGTACAAAGCTCATTTTTCTAAAAGAGAGTATGACTAGACTAATTAAATATTTTCTTTTCGCTCTTGTCTTTGGATTTGCCAATCCAGAACAAAAACCTATAAAAATTAACATTGTAGGTAAAGTACTTAATAAAAATGTCAAAGGTTTAAAAGGCGTAAAATTAGTAATAGAAAATAATGATGCTAAAAGTTTCGGTAAGGCAAAAACTAAGAGGGATGGAAAATTTACATTTAAAAATATTAAGTTGATTCCAGGTGAGTATTTACTCAAAGGAAATCACAAAAATTATGGTTATGGAGAAGCAAAGTTTATTGTAGATACTACGGACGTTGATCTTACTCTTTTAATATCTAATCAGAGTCAAGAACCTGCAATTTCTATGCAAGAAAAACTTCCTAAACAAAGAACGATTTCCGAACAAGAAACCTTAAATTTTGATAAGTATTTTTTTGAGTATGAATCAAACTTAGAATCTCTGAAAAAAGAAATAGACTCCCTTAAAAGTGTTGTGAAAGGTTATCAGAAAAAACAAACAATGCCAAATGTTGGAAGAGAAATCTTAGATTTAATAACAATCCCTGATTTTCAACATCGGGTAGAACTACAAAATGGAACAATTGTATCTGGCTCACTTATCCAAGAGTCGGACTCAACCCTGATCCTAAAAACACAGATTGGAACTTTAGTATTTAAAAAAGAAATGGTTGTTAGAATGGATGAGCTAAAAAAACCGGGTCCAAAGGTTGTTTTTTCAAATGAACCATTTATTGATTATTACCCTGATAAACAAATTTTTTCTGGTAAAGTAAAAAATGTTGGAGAAGTGCGGGCAGATTTTGTAAGGGTGATTGTTAAATTATTTGACCAAACAACTAAAAGCGCTGGAATGGATTCAATTTTTATAAAAGGAGACAGGACCATTTATGAGACAAATGTTATAGCCGACACTGCTCTTAAACCAGGAAAAACTGCACCCTATTCATTGACTGTCCCCATAAAAAAGGGTCGTAAAGCAGAATACCACACAATGGATATACGCTGGGAACAAACAAAATAAATTATTTTTTACTACTCTTATCTCTTTCTTTCATATTCTCCCATGGTAAGAGAGAAAATCGACAAATTGAGTTTCCAAACCTTCCCGGGTTTAAAACTCTAGTATGTGACTTGCATATGCATTCCGTTTTCTCTGATGGAAGCGTTTGGCCTGATATTCGAATTGAGGAAGCAAAAAGAGATGGGTTAGATGTTATTGCCACAACAGAGCACCTAGAGTATCAACCTTGGAAAGATGATATTCCTCATCCAAACAGAAATAGATCTTACGAGTATCACAATAAATTTGCTCAAGGATCCAATGTTATGGTTATTAACGGTTCAGAAATAACCAGAGATATGCCTCCCGGTCATTCAAACGCTATTTTTATAGAAGATGCAAATAAACTGATTACTAATGATCCTATAGATGCATATCGCGAAGCTCGTAGACAGGATGCATTTATTTTTTGGAACCATCCATATTGGGCTAGTCAGTCGCCTGATGCAAGTGTACCCTTAAGTCAAATGCATAAAGATTTAATGAACGAAGGACTTATTGAGGGAATTGAAATTGTTAATGATACTACCTTTTCTAATGATGCACTTCAATTAGCTCTGGATTATAATCTAACAATTTTAGGGACATCAGACATACATGGAATAGTAGATTGGCAATATCGCATTCCTTCAGGCGGACACAGACCAGTAACCCTAGTATTTGCCCGTGAGAAAACAAAAAATTCATTGAAGAGAGCCCTAAGAAAGGGGCAGACAGTTGTGTGGTTTAAGAAAACATTAATCGGCAGAGAAAATTTCCTTATCCCTTTAATTAACTCTAGTCTAAATGTGATTTCTGCTGAGTACCTTGAGAATACAATAATTGCTCACGTTACCATTTCTAATAATTCAGATGCACCATTTACTCTAAAAAATAAAAGTAAGTATGATTTTTATAATTTAACCGATCTAGTAAGAATCCCCGCCCATGGAAAAGTCAATATTGATGTTAGAACTATTGAAAAGATGAGAAAATTTAAGTTGCAATTTGAAGTCTTGAACGCACTTACCGCTCCTCAAACACATCCTATCGTAAATATTATTGTTAGAGCAAAGCAATAAATTATATTTAACTTATTGATAATTTTAGCCCTAATAATCAAACAATTTCGGACTTGACTTATAATAAAGGAAAAAATGAAAAATAATTTAAGACTAAGCATCATTATATTTTCTTATTTGACCACAATTACATTTCTTCTAGGCCACAAAGATCATTCAACCAAACCTAAAATGCCTGCAATTGGTGTAATCCAGGGTTTGATTATCGACTCTCTATCATCGTCTCCACTTGAATATGCTTCCGTATCATTGGTAGAACTTGAACATAATGATTTAGTAACAGGAGGTCTTACTGATAAAAATGGCTACCTAAATATTACTGAAATACCACTGGGAAGGTATGTAGCAGTAGTTGAATACATCGGCTATGAAAAAAAAGAAATTGGTCCTATTAATCTTTTCCCTGGTCAAGGTTCTGGGATACAGCATAACCTTGGAAAAGTAAAATTAAAGGTTTCTGCAGTGAATCTAACAGCTGTAGAAGTTGTTGGGGAAGAAAGTACATTCATCCAGACGATCGATAAGAAAATTTTCAATGTAGGTCGAGATCTTTCTTCATCTGGAGGTACCGGAACAGATGTTTTAAGAAAAGTACCATCGGTCGACGTTGATATTGATGGAGTCGTAACCATCGCAGGAGATGCTAATGTTACTGTCCTTGTTGATGGTAAACGAAGTGGCAGAACCGGAAGCGGTAGACGAGGTAACGTAGACCATATCAATGCTTCCATGATTGAAAAGGTCGAAGTTATAACTAATCCTTCAGCCAAGTACGACCCAGATGGTGTCGGTGGGATTATAAACATTGTAATGAAGAGAGGCGCTTTAGATGGCTTTAATGGCACAGTATCTTCTATGGCAGGTGAATATAGTAAGGCCAACCTAAATGGTAATCTCAATTATAGAACGAAAAATTTTAATGTGTTTACCAATGCGAATTATCGAACAGGTAACAGAATAGGTGATGGGAAAAGAGAGTTTGACTATATATACCCATCGTCCTCAGAAAAAGTTTATACCAATACTTATCGTAAAAAAACTCCTAATGACTTCGGACTCAGATTTGGTGGAGACTATTATCCTTCAGAGGCAAGCACCATTGGTTATACGTTTGATATTTCTGAACACAATGAAACAACTATTCAGAAATTTAACTACACAAAAAATACATTAAACCCTAATTTGGTAGGAACCTTGGAAACAACTGAAACCGATGATGGTCTACACATGGATCATGTGTTTTCTTATGAGAATAAATACGATTCTGAAGCTGAATTGCTAAAAGCATATGTAAGCTATTCTTATGAAGTTGATGATGTAAACGAAGTCGGTGCAATGGACTCTGAGTATGGCGCTAACTTTTCTGGAAATTCAACTATGGCATCTGAAGATAATAATAATTTCACAGCATCTATAGATTACGAAAATAAATTTGGAGAGAAATTAGGGTATGAATTAGGGGCAAAAGCCACAATTAGAGATTTTGAAAAGGATCTTACTTATTTACAAAATATTTATGAAAATGACTACGAAGAGGATATTTATGCGGCTTATCTGGTTACTCAGTATGAATTAACTGATAGGTTCGGCTTTAAATTTGGTGCTAGGGCTGAACAGGTGGAAACTTTTGCTGATCTTAAGGGTCCAGATTTGGCAGAGAGCGATTCAACTAATATCCTTACTTATTTATTTGAAAGAGGTATCTCTGAAGGGCCTTTTGATAAAGACTATTTTAAGATTTACCCTAGTGCATTTTTGCTTTTCAAACTCACTGACAGACAAACTTTTCAATTTGGTTATTCTAAAAAGGTAAATAGACCAGGTAGGAGAACCATCAGTCCATTTCCTGATAACACTTTTGACATCACTAGATTACGAAACGGAAATCCTTACTTGAGGCCTGAGTATAGTGATGTTATGGAGTTAACCTTTTCTAGCAATACCAGAAAAATGAATCTTAACTTTTCT
>NZKX01000128.1 GCA_002694025.1 Fidelibacterota bacterium
ATTAATTTTTTAAATAAAGTAAAGTATTGATGGATCTTTTAGCAAAATCTGATGAAGAGGTTTTTGCGATAGGTAAGCCTTTTTGGGAAAATCTAGTTAAATCCTCAAATCTCAAGGATTATGGCAGTTTCACTCGAGATTTTTCAACACAAATGTTATTTGGTGCAAATGAAGTCGAACTTGGTAAGCAATGGGCCAACAATGAACTTATCACTAATTTAAATGAAACTTATGAACCTTTTGGAACTTTGAGAAGAGGCGATCATATAACTGTTTTGATAAAGCAGACAAATAAGAAAATTCCAGGAGAGTTTCTTGGAAGATTGGTCTTGGGAGTAGAAGATGGAGAGATCAAGATCTTTGGAGCCACAATTTATTAATCAAAAAAAATACTATACTATTCAATTATAGTTTGACAATTTTCATACTGGGTGTATTGAGAATTTAAGATGTATCTTCCAAATATAAAAATTCCATATAAACTTACAATTAATAAGACAACTTTTAAATAATTGGTTTTTTTCCTCTTCGACAATTTTAAAATAAATATCAAGAATTTTGTTCAAAATATTTTGAGTTTTTTGAGGAGTAACTGGCCAGAAAAAATACTTAATCCAATCGTCAATTAAATTCTCATTTAGTATAAAAAGATCATAGTAAAAGTTTTTCTTCATTATTTAATTTTTATATTTTATTAATACTTATCTAAAAAAAGATTCTTTCCAATCTTTAAGTAATTCGTTATTAATCCAAAAAATATCGGAATTAAATAGTTTAGTCATAGTACTTTTTTACTTGAGATAAAAATTTTTTAATTATTTTTTTTAAACTTAACGAAAGAACATTAAATGGAGAAAAATAAAAGTTTAAAATTTTGAATGCGTTGAACCTATTAACTTTACTTAAATTAACAAAAAAAAAAGTTAGTGACCTTATGTATAAAATCTTAAAACTAAAACTTTTAGTTTTGTTAACCCTTGATAGAAATTTAAAATCGCAAACACAACCATTTAAAATTAAATTTATTTCTTCTTTTTTCAAAAATTCTTCATATTTTCCTTCCGGCGATAACCATTTATTTTTTGAATATGAAAAAAAAGTTTTTTTTTTAGCATATTTAAATTTTAATTTTGTTTTAAATGTTTTGCAGAACCAGTTATTTGGTTTACTCATTTGGTCAATTTCATTGTAAAAATAAATATTTATTAATTTAGGATATTTTTTCTTTAATTTTTGAGCGTTTAAATAACAAACATTCCATCTAACTATTAGTTCTAATAAGTTTTTTCCTTTTTTTGGATAGCTGCGCCAGTATAAAGAAGAGACTATGGATTCGATTGGATTTCTAAATAAAAAAATGACATATAAATCTTCCTTTATTTTTTTTAATCTTTCAAAATAAGTCTCTGCCCCAAGATCAGGTAAAACCCAAAATTTTTTTTTTTTCAACTTACATGATGTATCTAAAACATCTAAAAGAATTTTTTCTGTACTAATATATTTTTTTTTTTTTAACTTAGATGCTATTACTTTTTGTGACACTCCGGTTTCATCTAACAAAGTGGTTGTAATTTTCCTACTTGAATCCTGATAAACACTTCGATTAATTAAATTATTTAGATTTTCTGAAAAATCAAATTCTTTTGGAAATCTTTTATACTCATTGATAATTTTAAAAAATTTAGCATCAATATTACAGCTCAAAGCGTCATTTACACTTTTGAAAGATTTAACAAGCGAACTTTTACCACTTCTGGGTTGTCCTGAAATAATAATACCTTTCATCTTATGAAATATTGAATGAGATTATAAGTAAGATTTATAATTATTTTTCAATTTTTTATAACTCCCGTTATATGAAATTTTTCCAGTTTTAAGAATAATAACTTTATCACATGACGACAAAAATTCTAAATTGTGAGAAATGATTATAATAGTTTTTTTATTTTTAAACTGCAAAATTGTATTTTCTATTATGCGTGTAGATTTTCTATCCAAAGAACTAGTCGGCTCATCAAATATAAGAATATCAGGGTTTCTATATATTTCTCTAGCTATAGTAATCCTTTGTTTCTGACCACCTGAGTAATTTTTACCAGCTTCATACATACTCTCTTTGAGTCTAGAGTATAAATTTTCTATACCTGCAGATTTCATACAGTCTCGCAAATATTCGTTTGAGTATTTATCATTATTTTTATCAAAAAAACTAATATTTTCTCTCAAAGTTCCTTGAACTATTGATGGATCTTGAGTTACATAACCAATTTTATCCCTTAAAAAATGATTGTTTATTTTTTTAAAATTAGTTTCTCCCAAATAAATTTCTCCTTTTGAAGGAGATACCAGTTTAGTTATTAGATTTATAATAGATGATTTACCAGAACCGGAGGGACCCATAATTCCCAATATTTCCATTGGCTTTATAGTAAATGATATGTTATCTAAAATTATGTTAGAACTATATTTTAAGGTAATATTTTTAAACTTTAAATCTTTTGTTAAATTTGGTTGCTCTGTTCCTAAATCTTTTTCTTTATTCTTTTCAAGATCTTTTATACCTTTTTCAACAAAATAAAGCCCTCCACAAGCTTCATTCATTCTATGCCATCCATTTTGAAAATCTAAAACTCTCTGCACACTCCTATACATTATAATTCCAATAAATAACGCCTCTGATATATTTTCTCCATTAAGAATAACTTTGTAATAAATTAAAAATGATAAAATCAATACTCCAATTGGTTCTTTTATAACAGTTAACATAGTTGCCAAATAGTTCATTAATCTTGTTATCTTTATCAAATTAAATACTGAACTTTTAATTAAAGTAATTAATTTAGTAGTTCGATTTGTACCTTTCAAATAAGAAAAGTTTTGAATTAGTTGTATTAGTGAGTTTTGTAAATTTGAACTTAATTTTGTCGACTCGAATGAATATTTTTTTGATATGGAAAAAATCGGTTTAAAAACAAAATAAAATAATATTATAATTAAAATCATAAAAATAATTATTTTAGTTTCAATTANAATCAANGAACCCATAAATAATAGAATTGAAATAGCNGAAATAATCATCAGNGCCAGATTACTAAAAGTAGTAACNAATCTATCCACTTCTCTAGANATTAAATTAAGTCTATCACCTGATTTNTTTTTGANATGATATAAAAAATGAGCTGAATTAATTAGATTTACAATATTAACTTGTACCTTCTTTTTTAAATTTGTTGTTATAACTATTTTAGATACATCTATAAGAAAAATTAAAAAACCTTTTAAAAAAAATAAAATACATAAAATTACCAGTAGTATTGTTAACTCGGGCTCAAATCCAAAAGATTTTATTGTTTTTTGTATATATGCTGAAAACTTATCTGTTCCAACGGAGTCAGATATAGATAAGTTTATGATAGGAATAATTATCCCGAAACCTATTAGCTCTATAAAAGCACTAACAAATGACAGAATTACAAGTAAAAATAGTCCTAGCTTTGATCTTTGGTAGCAGACCTTAAAAATGTAAAGGAGGTTGGACACTAAGAAAAATAAAAAGTTTAATTTTTAATTTTTAAGAAAAATTTTATTAATTTATTAATTCGCATTTTTATTAAAAGAAAAAAAATAAAATCAATTGCTTTTGATATAACCCTAAAAATTGCAATTTTGATTTTAAATTCTATTGAATCAAACCTTGAAATTTTATTAAAGTTATATTCTAAATCATATTTGTATTTTACATTTTTTAGTTTGGTAGCTTCAACAATTAATTGACTGTTTGATTTTTTGTCAAATCCACCAAATTTTATTTTAATATTTGAATTCATTTTTGATTTTTTTCTAAGAAAATTGTAGTCCATTAAATATTTTTTTTTATCTACAACGGCATATTGTAGTTGTTGCATTTCCTTAATTGACGACTTACCTGGCTCTGATTCTTTTACATTACTAAAACCCCATTTTTCTAAAAGTTTTTTTAACATTAAGAAATCAAAACTATACAAATGAGCATAGCCTCCTAAAATCTCGTCCATTTCTCTTGAAAAAACTAAATTTTGACTACCTGGAGAAATCATTACTCTCAAAAAGCTAGCGCCGATACCCATATGATCACTATAGTGAATTGATTTTTTAAAAAAATTATGATCTTTTTTAATATAAGCTTTAGCTGCCTTTTCTAAATTTGGAACAGCAATTCTTAAAGTACCATTTATCTTTAACAACCTATTAAATTCTGAAATTGTCTTCTCCAATCTAAAATGAGGTACATGTTCTAGCATATGGCTTGTGAATAAAATGTCATAAGAAAAATTTTCAAGTTTACTATCCCAACACTTTCCATAATGTTGAAAGCTTTCTTTTTTTATTGATCTTAAAGGAGAGTTATCCAATGTTTCCCAACCGTCCTCAAACCACATATACCCAGCTCCAACATTAAGTTTTTTCATTTTCTAAAAAATTAAAATTTTATTAATTATAGATTTATAATTATTAATTATTTAATGGCTAATAATTAAGATACTTTCATTCTGTATAATACTTTGAATAATTTAAAAAATCATTTTTTATTTTGATAAAAAAATTAAATTATTTTTTTCTTTCTATTTTCTTGAATTTTTCTAAATGGATGGTCAAAGATATGGAGTATAAACATTCTTTGATACCAAATCTGATAAGGAAGTGATTTATGTTCATTCCACACACCTCGATCATAATCTAATTTTCTTTTAGCGTTTTCTTTATTAAATTCTTCAATTGCAAGTAATTCACCAGTAAACTTACTGAAGTGTGTTCTACCACTACAATCGTCAAAATAACTTGAAACATAAGGTAAATAATATTGAGGTTTTTTTTTAAATAACTTTAGCGCACATTTTGTTGCTGAGTAGACGTCAACATCCATTGAAAAAAAGCCAATTGGATAATTCTCATCTAATTTTGAATAAAAGCTAGGAATTGTTTTTTTTAAATCACCTAATATCAAATTCTTTTTAAATTTATTCCTAAAATCTTTCTCCATACTAAAATCACTTTCATGATACTGATCAGGATGATCACGATAGTCTTCTGAATATGGCATGCCAATTCCTGTATCAAAACCAA
>NZKX01000035.1 GCA_002694025.1 Fidelibacterota bacterium
TAAGTGAATTTCAAGAAGGCAACATTCTTATATGGACATCTGGTCATTTGGTTGCAATTCAACCCTCTGACTTACCTTTAGCAACACAATTTTCGTTATATTCAAATTATCCAAACCCCTTCAACCCAATAACAACTATTCGCTTTGACGTTGGTAATCAAATAAATCAGAATACTATTGTAAACATTTATGATATTAATGGAAGAATTGTTGCAAACTTACTTAATAAGGTAGTTAATCCAGGAACCTATGAACTTCAGTGGGATGCTAAAAACCTTTCAAGCGGTATCTATTTCTCGGAAGTTATTCATGGACAAATTAGGCAAACACAAAAAATGATATTGCTTAAATAGAATTACCCTTTCTACAAAAACAATCCCCACAGTTGTGGGGATTATTATAAGTGGTGTGAAGGGTATATTTGGTTATGTATAGATATTTATCATTGTTATTATTAATTGTACTCGTTTTGGGACAGGAAGATCCAAACCCAAGGAGATTCATGCAAAAAACATTAATAGGAGACCAGGTTTCTATTGGTTTGTTTCAACTTTGGGATAAAAAGAATTCACGAATAGAAAATCCAATAGTTTTTGTGGGTAGTTCTAGCATAAGGAAATGGTATACGGCAGAATATTTTCCCAATGTTCCGATAGTAAACAGGGGGTTTGGAGGTAGCCATATTTCTGACGTCATATATTTTATTAATGAGACAGTACTTAAATTTGATCCTCGAGTAATTGTTTTCTACGCTGGTGATAATGACATACACTTTGGTAAAAGTGCACAAAAGGTTTTTGAGGATTATATTAATTTTGTTGAAAAAGTACATTCTCAGTTACCCAATACGAAGATAATATTCATTCCAATTAAGCCAAGCCCAAGTCGATGGTCTCTCTGGGCCGAGATGAAAAAAACAAATCATATGGTCCAAACCTATTCTCAGAATAATGCTTTGTTGTATTATATTGATACTGCTTCGGCTATGCTAAATGAAAAAGGGAAACCAGAATCATCATTTTTTGTGAAAGATAGTCTACATTTAAGTCAGGAAGGATATGATCTCTGGAGCAGTATAGTTAAGCCTATTTTATATGATATTTATAAGGGGAAATAAATATATTTACATTCATTTTTTACACCACCAACCTGATCTTGATATTGTAAAGAAAAATTTGATATATAAATTTGAAAGTTAAAACGATGTTGAATCCAAACCGTACCTTAATTTATTCTGAAAATTTATCCCTAGAGTATATTGAAAATTTCTTTGATTCTGATCAATGCCGTTCCTACATGACACAATTAACTGATCGTGTTCGTTGGGGAAGTGAGAAAATTAAAATATGGGGAAAGGAAATTGTTACTAATAGAAAAATCGCTTGGTATGCAGATGCTGGCAAATCCTACGCCTATTCGGGTTCTACCTTTTTCCCAACTCAATGGAATGGTGTCTTACTGCAATTAAAAAGAAGAGTAGAAGAATATGCAAAAATTAAATTTAATAGTGTCCTTCTAAATAAATATCCAAATGGTGGGGTTGGCATGGGATGGCATAGTGATGATGAAAAAGAACTAGGAATAGATCCCATCATTGCATCTTTAAGCTTTGGGGCAAATAGAGATTTTATCTTCAAACATAAGACGAATAAAAATTTAAGAAATGTAAAAGTCCATTTAAAAAGTGGTTCATTACTCTTTATGCTGGGTAGTACTCAGCATTATTGGAAACATTCTTTACCCAAACGTTTAAAAGTTAAAGAACCTAGAATAAATCTTACCTTTAGAAATATTTTAGAACCATAATCAATATTATAAAATTAAGATGCAATAATTCATTAGTTTTTTGGCAGAGTACCTAAAAATTAATTTTTCAATTAAGNAGTNACAAATCATAACTGAAATCAACTNAGCTCTTTTNTTCTTGGGTTACCATAATATTATAGTTNAGTGNTATTTATTTACTTTTTAGATTTNATTANTTTAATGATCTATTTTCANAACAGGATAAGGTTAGATGTCAAAATTTCANAGAATCTTAGTATTGATTTTCCTAATATTTTCTTATAGATGTGAGGATTTATTAACTACGATAGTAAGCCTAGAACCAGATACAACGCCACCAATCATATCTATTTCATATCCCCTAACCAATTCTGTTGTCTCAGGTATCGTAAACATTCTTTGTGTATCTACTGATAATGAAGGTGTTGAAAAAGTAGAGCTTTGGGTTAATGAATCGCCAACAGGTGCAATAGATGAATCTTATCCTTACTCCTTAGACTGGGATACAACTCTTTTAGAAAACGGAAATTATACTATTCTCGTAAGGTCTTATGATACAAGTAATAATCAAGCAGATAGTGCACCTATAGATCTTATAATAAATAACAGTCGGTCTAACATATAAAAGACTGTTTGAAATTTGAATATTTGTTCCTATAAATTAGTAATATATTTTGTCCAGAGAACTTAGATTTAAACAACTTTTATTTTTTAAAAATTTCAAAATTAATTGGAGGTTAAATGTCTTTGATACTTGGAAAAAATAAGGATGATGATCCGGTAGAATTAAGCTTGAGTTCAATGCAAAAACATTTTGCTTGTTTTGGTGCATCAGGTTCTGGGAAAACGGTAGCAAGTAAAATAATAGTTGAAGAAATGGTCCGGAACGAAATTCCTGTTATTGCTTTTGATCCTCAAGGAGATATAGCGAGTTTAGCTATGCCTGAAGATTTTGATAATTTAAAAAAATATAATATTGATAGAGATATTTATGATTCCTTTTATGAAAAATCTGAGGTTCTAATTTGGACTCCTGCAAGTGCTAAAGGGTTACCGTTATGTATTAATCCAATGCAATTTGAAGGAATCGAAAAGCTTGGTAAAAATGATCAAATTAGATATTTTTCATCAACAGCGAAAAATATTGCAGCACTTATTGGTTATGACGCTGATTCCGATGATGGTCAGGCTGTTGATTCAATTCTTACAGCAATTTTTGAACATTGTGTTGATAGTAACATAAAAATAGAAAAATTTCAAAATTTAATTTCAATACTCAAAGATTTGCCAGATAATATAGTGGATCTAGTAAGCACAGTTGGTACTAGAAAACTAATGAAAGATCTACAGCGTAAAATTAGTTTATTAACCACTGGCTCCAGACGGTTATTATTTGAAACAGGAACACCTGCAAATATAGAAATTTTACTAGGGAAAAATTCAAATTCTAGTAAAACCAGAGTATCTGTGATTTATTTAAATACTCTACAAACTCAGGAAGAAAAAGAATTTTTTATTGCTAGTATAACTCAGTTAATGTATCAATGGATGTTGCTAAATCCATTAAAAAATGGACAAGATGGCCTGCAAGGTTTATACTATATAGATGAGATAGCTCCATTTATTCCGCCTGTAAAAAAACCTGCATGCAAAGAAAGTTTAATGCTTTTATTTAAACAAGCACGTAAATACGGTATTGGCTGTTTAATTGCCACCCAGAATCCAGGAGATATGGATTATAAAGCATTAGCACAATTTTCAACAACCAATTTAGGTAAACTTACCCAGAAACAAGATTTAAAAAAGGTTCAACCTATTTTAGAGGCATCAATTATGGGTGATAGTGACAAAGCTATGTCGAAACTGCCAGGGTTGAATGCTGGTAATTTTATATTAATATCGCCAGACTATGATAGTCAATTGCAGGAAATAAATACTCGCAGGTTGCTTACAAAGCACGATACGCTAAGCGAAGATAAACTTAATAATTATATTAGCACAGAGCTAAGACAAAAATTTGATTCATTAGATACAAAAACACAAAAACAATTGGAAAACATTAATGATAAGAGCGTTAATGACCTTGAGAAAAAGATAAGTAAGGACACCAGAACTATTAAATCTGAACTGGTAACGGAAAGTCCAAAGATATCGGATAGGAATGATAAAAAACCAAAAACTAATAAAAATGCTATAACGGTGGTAAATTTTAATATTTATG
>NZKX01000105.1 GCA_002694025.1 Fidelibacterota bacterium
ATTTTAATTGATGGGAAATTAAATGATATAGGCTGGTCAAAAACTGAATGGACTGAATCTTTTGTTGATATAGAAGGTAGTCTGAAACCAGATCCATACCTAGATACCAAAGCAAAAATGACATGGGATGACAATTATTTTTATTTCTGTGCATATATGGAAGATCCTCACGTCTGGGCTACAATTACTGCGAGAGATGCGGTAATATTTAAAGATAATGATTTTGAAATATTTTTAGATCCAGATGGGGATACTCATAATTACTATGAATTAGAGGTAAATGCATTTGGTACGGAGTGGGATCTTCTTCTTTTAAAACCATATCACGATGCTGATAAGGTAGTAATTGATTCATGGGACATCCCGGGTCTTCTCACAAAAGTGCATGTTGATGGAACCATTAACAATCCATCTGATAGGGATAAAGGATGGAGCATTGAAATTGCTATTCCATGGAAAGCTTTTATAAGCAATTTTCGATCAAATAATCCCCCAAAGGATGGAGATCAATGGAAAGTTAATTTTTCTAGAGTGCACTGGGATACAGAAATAAAAGATGGTAAATATTTGAAGACAGATACCCCCGAGTTTAATTGGGTTTGGTCCCCACAAGGTTTGATTTATATGCATATGCCACAGTTCTGGGGATTAGTTCAATTTTCTAATAAAGCTCCTGGTAAAGAAAAAGTTAGTTTTGTAGAGAGCGAAATTGACCGAGTAAAATGGTCTTTAAGGCAAGTTTATTATCGAGAACGGAATTATTTTTTTAGAAATAATCGATACACAGCATCTCTTAAAGCACTTAATCTCATGGAAAAACCGGTTGAGGGGGTGCCCTGGCCTCCTGAGATTGTTCTTACTCCTTCTGGTTGGGAAGCATCACTAATATGGAATTCAAACTTGGTCATTATTAGAAAAGATGGTAAGGTTTGGGTTAAATAAAAATCTAGATTCCAAATTCTAGCTATCTTAGATTTTCTACAAATGTTTCGTACAACTAATGGAGCAATGTTGGCATTAAATAATGGAAGAAGGACGGTTGCTATTAATGATTAGTACAAGTTTCCTCCTATATCTCCACACTCTCATTTTTTACATAATATTTACCATCAGTTAACTTAATAGATAAGATTATTACCAAATGATTTTCGTTGATTGGATCATTGTATTTATTGTTTTAGCTGGAATGATTTTTTCAGTAAATCTCTCCAAGGGGTTAATGAAGAGTGTTACTGATTTTCTTTCAGCAGGTAGAACGGCAGGTAGATACCTCATAGCCGTATCAAGCGGGATAGCTGGTCTAGGAGCTATTTCGGTAGTGATGTTTTTGGAAATGGGATACGTAGCAGGGTTTAGCTTAGCATGGTGGGGATTAAGTCAAGGAATTATTATCTTGATGCTAACTATGTCTGGTTGGGTTATCTATCGCTTCCGATCCACAAGGTGTTTAACCCTTGCCCAATTCTTCGAAAAAAGATATAGTCGAAAATTTAGGATATTTACAGGTATTGTAGCTTTTACTGCAGGAATAATTAATTTTGGAATATTCCCTGCTGTTGGGGCTCAATTTTTTATTAGTTATTGTGGGTTTCCAGATTCTTTTCTTGGGATTCCCGTTTACCCGCTCATGATGATTGTCTTACTAGGTATCTCTCTTTATTTTGTTTATACAGGAGGCCAAATAGCAGTCATTATTGCTGATTTTTTTCAAGGTGTTTTTGCAACAGTTGTCTTAGTTGTTGTAGCCCTATACTTGTTTTTTAACATCAGCTGGGATCAAGTTTCTGAATCACTTGAACAAACACCCGTAAAACTTGCAAATGAAGAGATAGAGGCACTGAAAGAAGATGAGTCATTTTTAATCCTTTCAGATTTAGATCAACAAGTTAAGAAAGATGAAATCAGAGAAAAATATGAAAATTCATCAAGAATCAATCCTTTTAGGACAAGCCATGTGGAAGATTTTAACTTTTGGTATTTTTTAATTGGAATTATTGGGATATTGTACGGAAGTATGAGTTGGCAAGGTAGTCAGGCATACAACTCCTCAGCGAAAAGTGCTCATGAAGCTAAAATGGGTTCTGTGTTAGCAGGGTTTAGAGGGCTCCCTCAAGGGCTTTTCTTCCTTCTAGTTCCCGTTTTACTTTATGTTTACATGAATCACCCAGATTTTACCCATATTGCAAGTGCGGTAAATTTATCTTTAGAACAGTTAAGTACCGATACACTAAAATCACAGATGCGGGGGCCATATATTTTATCTGTTGTTTTACCAAATGGCCTATTAGGTGCATTTGCTGCACTCATGCTAGCAGCGTTCGTAAGTACTCATGACACTTACTTACATTCTTGGGCCACAATCCTTGTTCAAGATGTCGTGATGCCTTTTCGTTCTAAACCTTTTGATAAAAAAACTCATCTCAAAGTACTTAGAATTTCAATTTTTGGCGTTGCTGTTTTTATTTTTTTCTTCAGTCTTCTATTTCAGCAGAATCAAAAAATTGCTCTGTTTTTTGCTATTACCGCTGCCATATTTGCTGGTGGATCAGGTGCTGTTATCATTGGAGGGCTTTATTGGAAAAGAGGGACTACCACTGCTGCCTGGACTGCTATGATTGTTGGTGCCTTCATAAGTGTTGGTGGCGTGTTAGTAAAGCAAATATCTTCTGAATGGTTATTAGATACAAACTCTATGGCACAACTAAAGCAGGCCTTAACATTTATTAGAAATATAAATGGGCAAGAGTATTGGGCAATAAGCATGGGAATGTCCGCTGTTTCATACATTGCAGTGTCATTGCTCGGTAAACCTATCTCATTTAACATGGACAAGCTATTAAATCGCGGGGAATATGAGATTGAGGGAGAGTCAAAGATAGTCAATCAGGACACCCAAATTGGATGGAAAATTTTTCTCATGGGAAAAGAGTTTACAAAAACTGATAAAATTATTTACCTTCTTAATTATGCATGGACTGGCTTTTGGACCATCATTTTTATCATTGGGACTATATACAATCTTTCAAACGACGTAAGCAATGAATCTTGGATGACTTTTTGGAAAAACTATTTGTATTTACACATAGTGGTTTCATTATTTATTATTGTTTGGTTTACGTTAGGTGGTTTAAATGATTTAAAAGTAATGCTTACTAAATTGAAAACTGAACATAGAGACCATCAAGACGATGGTTGGGTAGCTAAGGAACAAAATTAATGAATAAAAAAGAAATTGAAGTCGTTCTTCAAAGAATAGAAAACTGGTATGCTCGTTTACCGGAAATGATTGTTTATAATAAACAAGATTTCAATGCTGAATATGGATGGTCAAAAGATCCAACTCCTTTTGAAAATAGGAGAGACTTAAAATACAAAAAAATTAAAACAGGTGATAGCTGGGGCAAAAAATGGGAAAGTGCTTGGTTTTATTTATATGGTGAAATCCCCAAGGATTGGTTAGGTAAACAAGTAGCTGCTGATTTAGATTTTTCTGGAGAAGGTTTAGTTTACGACTCTCAAGGAGTTGCAATCCAAGGTATAACAAATGGTTCGATTTGGGATCAAAATTTTGCAAGAACAAGAGTAACTGTCATTAATGAGTGT
This sequence comes from Fidelibacterota bacterium, assembly GCA_002694025.1. The sequence goes on from NZKX01000105.1 coordinate 3,604, forward strand.
AGAGGTGGTGAGAAAATTGAATTGTGGGTTGAAGCTGCTGCAAATTCACTTTTTGGTGTTTTTACGGACCCTGATCCCGAAGAGCAAAGTCCAAAGCGTTATGGATGGTTTGATGCGAAAGTAGAAAAAATTCAGTATGGGTTATTTGATAAAGAGATATGGCATTTATATTTAGATACCAGAATTTTGTTGGGACTAGTAAAACACTTGGATAAAAAGTCTGTACGAAGAGCCAGAATAATAAAATCTTTGAATAATTGCATAAATGCGTTTGCTGAAAATCGAAATAATTCAAAATTATCAAGAGAGTGCTTAAAAGTTGAGCTACAGAAATCAGCATCTGCCTCTGACCTGAAGGTGTCCGCCATCGGGCATGCTCATATTGATACGGGTTGGTTATGGCCTGTTAGAGAAACAGTAAGAAAAACAGCTAGAACATTTTCTACCCAACTCAAAATAATAGATGAATACCCGCAATATATTTTTGGAGCTTCTCAGCCTCAACACTATCAATTTATGAAGGATTTATATCCAGAGCTTTATGAAAGAATCAAATCTGCAATAGCCAAAGGTAATTGGGAGTGTCAAGGTGGGATGTGGGTAGAAGCAGATTGTAATTTAATTAGCGGCGAATCGATGGTTCGACAATTAATTCACGGAAAGAATTTTTTCAAAGATGAATTTGGTGTTGATGTTGACAATTTATGGCTTCCTGATGTTTTTGGTTATTCAGCAGCTCTTCCTCAAATACTAAAGAAATCAGGGGTCAATTATTTTTTGACCCAGAAATTATCCTGGAGCCAATTTAATGAGTTCCCTCATCAAACTTTTCATTGGAGGGGAATTGATGGAACCGAAATTTTGACCCATTTTCCGCCAGAAAACACTTACAACAGTGAACTAGATACCCAGTTTCTATTACCTGCGCAAACAGGTTTTAAAGAGAAAGATAAACTTGATGAATTTATTTCGCTATTTGGGGTTGGTGATGGTGGTGGTGGTCCAAAGCCAGAAAATATAGAGCTAGGTACGAGAATGAGCAACCTTGAAAATTCGCCTAGAGTAAGCTTTGATACTGCTAAAAACTTTTTTCATAGACTTGAAAATGAAAAGCATTGTTTAGATACCTGGGTTGGAGAACTATACCTTGAGCTTCATAGAGGAACACTTACAACTCATGGGCTTGTAAAAAAGCAAAACCGAAAGCTAGAGTGGAAATTACGAGCAGTTGAAATGTTGTGGTCTTGCATAGATTTAGATAAGTATCCAGCAAAAGAGCTCGATGCATTGTGGAAGAAACTACTAATTAATCAGTTTCATGATATCATACCAGGATCTAGCATAAATCTTGTATACCAGACTACGCACAAAGAGTATGAGGAAATTCACAAAGGTTGTGATGATTTAATTGATCAGTCTGCTAAAATTCTTTTTCAGGAAGACTCAAACGCCTTTGTGCTAATAAATACCTTATCTTACACATGGGAGGGAATGGTAGCGTTGCCAAAATCTTTTCATGGATATGAAATTTTGAATGAAAATGGTGAGAGTCTCAAAATTCAAACGGTTGGAGAAAAAGAGGAAGTATTTGTTTCTCTTCTTCCACTTTCCTGCTCTACTTTTAAAAAAGGAAAACAAAGTAATCATGAAAGATCAACATTTGGGGATCTTGTGATTGAAAATGAATTGATTCGATACGAGTTTAGTGATAAAGGAGAAATGATTTCTGCATTTGACAAAGAAGTAGGAAAAGAAGTGCTGAATGGTGTTGGAAATGTTCTGTCCCTTTATGAAGACCGTCCAAATAATTGGGATGCATGGGACATCGATTTCTTTTACCGAGATGCGCTGCTTGAAACAGCAGTAGCTTCTTCAAAATCCAAAGGGTGCAACGGCACTTTGTCAAAGCAAATAGAATTCAAATTCACGATAGGAAATTCTAAGATATTTCAAAAAATAGTTCTTCAACCAAAATCAAAGCGCATTGATTTTCAAACCGAAGTGAATTGGAGGGAGAAACATAAAATGCTGCGTGTACATTTCCCTGTAAATGTCATGTCAGAGCAGGCTACCTTTGATATTCAATACGGTTATGTAAAACGTAACTCACATAGGAATACCAGTTGGGACAAGGCAAAGTTTGAAGTTGTAGGTCATAAATACGCTGACCTATCGGATCATGACTATGGTGTTGCTCTTTTAAATGATTGTAAATATGGTTACATGGTACATGATAATCTTTTGGATTTGAATTTGCTGCGCTCACCAAGTAATCCAGACCCAGATGCAGATATGGGTAAACATGAATTTACTTTTAGCTTGTTACCTCATAAACATGATCTCATTCGATCAAATACCATTGCTGAATCGACGTGTCTTAATCAAAAACCTGTGATGTTAGAGGGTGTATTTTCAATGCTTGAAATACCAATTAAATTATCTGGTAAGGGTTTGGAATTAACCGTTCTTAAAAAGGCAGAAAAAGAAAAGTGCTGGATAGTAAGGATCGTTGAAACACATGGAAGAAATTCGAAAGGGGCATTGCATTTTAATGGAAGTGTTAATAAATGTAATCTTATTGAATGGGAAAACCTTGATGAACTAGAGGATGTTAATGGTGATTTTTTAATAGAGCTTTCGCCATTTGAAATAAGGACGTATAAAATAATTTTTTCCTAATTTTTATGGGATCTGCCATCTTGTTGAAAATCTAAAGATTTGGGTTTGTTGAATTTCAATAGCCACCTTACCTTAAAGAATGTTATTGTAATCATTTATTATATTTTTATAACAAATACAAGGAGCTTTTTATGATTCGAATCCTCTTCTACTTAGTTATTTCCTTTTCAATATTGATAGGTTCTGATCTTACAGCCATAAAAAATGGTGGAATATCAACCAGAGAGCAAGTTCCAACTTTTACAAGTAAAAAACCTAATATTCCTCAAAACAATAAATTTTCAAATTCTGAAAATAAAGAAAAGTCTCTAGCCGCAAAAGAAAAAGCTTTTGAATTAAAGAAAAATATGGACACCAAATTAAATATCGCAAAAAAATTGGTTTCTGCAAAAAATAAGAAAAAAGATCGTCAAATATCATCGAGTAGATCTTTGAATAACTCTAATTTTGATCCGAATAGTCTTCATCTAAAAATGAAAAAAAAGACTCCTGAAAATATTCAATCCGTAGAATCAATTCAAAAGAGAAATATTTTAAACACCGCAACGNATTTAAAACATAAAATTTATCCTGAACTTTCNAAAAAAGCTTCCGATCCTATCATNNCTTCNGAGGTCAGAGCTAGGATGCAAAGTACTTTTAAGCAAAAGACAAACNTTATGCCTGAAAACATGAGAGATTTTTTCACAAAAGAACAGATTGAGGCAATAAATATTGGCGATTTTGGCAACAATATTTTAGAGGAGCATAGCCGAGAATATATTTGGCTAAACTACCAGCAACTTGAAGTAGATTATATCACAGGGGATAACCAAGAACTTACCAATAGATATTTCAATGAAAACAATGATCTCGTTGAAGAGGTGCATTGGTATTTTGATAATTACTATCAGGAATGGTTTCTTAATTATCGTTTAGGTTATTATTATAATGAAGATGGAATACTTGATTATTATACCTATGGTTGGCAGTTGGATGAAAACGGTTTCTTTGTCGAAGATTACCATTACTTACATTTTTATAATGATGATGGGTCGCTTTCGCATGTGGACATATTTTATCATGGGAATGAGAATCCAGAATTAGTTTATAGGTATACCTATGTATTTTCTGAAGATGCGGAAGGAACCGTTACCGACCTTTTAATGTTTCGTTATGGATGGCCGGCCTCTGGAGGAGAACTAAGCGAAACTCCCATTATGATGGATACATATACTTATGATGAGAATGACAATTTAGTCCATGAATTAAGGCAATTCGACAACTCTGGCGAAGGTGTTTGGGAAAATTCGTCGCAGTATCTGATGGGCCATACGGATAACTTATTACAGTTCAGATTGCTACAATTTTATGATACGTATGAGGGCTGGATTGATGATAGTGTATTTGAATTTGAATATGATGAAAACGATAACATAAATTCAAGGACATTTAGATCCCTATACGATGGTGCTCCCACTGAAGATCCAATATCTATACGATATTACTTCTGGGATTTATTTGAAACGGAAGAAGAGACCGAAGGGGTTGAGTTTGGTTTCGAAACCGTAGCAGATTTATATGCAACTTTTGGAGGTGTTCTTAACTCTTATGGTGCAGATTGCCTAGACTGTGCATCGATGAGTGATATGAGTGCCGATGTTGTAGGTACAGCGGATATGGATCAAGGTAGCATAACCTTTTTTGTAAATGAACGTGAGTTTCAATACGTTTATTTCCAATTCATGGATTCAAATGGAAATGACCAATATGATGTTGAAGAGACCTATGTTTTATCCCTTGAGGATAGCCAATTAGGATTTAGTGATCATTCTATATCTTACTCAGGAGATATTTACGAGATGAATTTCAACCGTTTCTGGTGGCTTGCTTATGATTTTGTCTTCTACGAATATCCCTTTCCTGGAGAGGAAAACTTGGTTATTTGGAATGGATACGGTTTTCCTTTTGGATGGGAAATGTTTGCTTGGGGTGATGCGCAATTAGATACCACGATTGCTGATGGATATAACGGTGACTATTATGGGTATTCAACTAGTGCCCTTAGCTATGTTCAGGGAGGGCAATGGTCAGGAGCGGGTTTAGATATTATCCCACCTATTGATCTACATGTTCATGCTGATTATAGTTCTCTAAAATTTTGGATGTGGAGTGAGCAGGATGCACCAATGCTTCGGATTCAATTCGAAGACGGATTAGATAGAGTTGGATATAATTTCATTCCAGAGCCTATGGAGGGATGGCACTATTATGAGCTACCCTTATCTAACTTTGTTTTTTTCGATGGTTCTCAGACGTTTGATTGGGCAGAAGTTAAAATATTTCAGGTAATGGGAGAAGGTAATGGAGAAGCAGGGCGCACATTTCATTTTAGTGAAATAATAATTAATGAAACACAGATTGAAGATGAAGAATTATATTTTGATTTTGTTGGAGATTTAAATGGCCACTATTATTACGTTTCTCAAGAGCCTATGAGCTGGCATGACGGTCTCAACTTTACCGATACGGTAAATGCAGATGGGTTTGTCCATATGGCAACTATTAACTCACAAGAAGAAAACAATTTTCTTGAAAACGCTCTATCTTCCTATGGATCTGAGTGGGTATGGCTTGGACTAACAGATGAATACGAAGAAGGAAATTGGCAATGGGTAACCGGCGAGCCGTTGGATTATACCAGCTGGGCTGAGGGGCAGCCAAACAACACTGGTGGAGTTGAACACTACGCTAATATTAACAGTAACTCTGGAGATTGGCATGATGATCCTTATGATGCTCCCAATTTAGTTTTGCTTGAATTCATTCCTAATAACCCTCCAGAGGAACCAAGTCTTGAAGGCGTTTGGAAAATGGGACCTTTTGCAGGATCGCTTCGAGTAGGACCAGAACCATTTAGTGGTGACTGGTGGGCTATATCTGATCAAGATGTTCAATTAAGAGCATGTTATTTTGACGACTTATATGTTTTTGATGAAGAGGGATTTCACAATGATCAGGGCGAAGAAACATGGCTTGAATGGTGGCAAGGTATGGATCCTGAGGGCTGTGGATCTCCTGTTTATCCTCATGATGGTTCTAGTAATCCAGCAGGTTACGCATTTAATGAAGAAAATGGAACTCTAACCTTAAATGGTGTGGGATCATATCTTGGTCTTCCTAAGGCTGTAAACGGTATGGAACTTACTTCTCCTGATCAAGCACCAAATTCTGTGACTTACGATGTTTATATGCAAGATTCTCCGAGAATGATGACCCTTGTTATCGAAGTAGGGCAAGGAGTATTCTGGACGTTTGATTTAGTACCTGCAATGCATGTAGAAACAGTGTATTTTGTAAAGGAAGACTACGCAGATGTTTTGGATCCAGATAATTGGGATCACATAACTCCCTCTGTTGCCATAACCAGAGGAGATAACCAGGGACTTTATAATCCATATCTAGAAGACTCCTACAACGGCTTTGGTCCTTCGGGAACCCTTTGGCATTTAGGACTGACAAGCGAAGCAAATCCTATGAATTATACAGATTGGGTTGATGCTGTAGGTGGACAGGCAGCTAATTTACCAGGCCAGACCCTTTCGATGTGGTGTCTTGAAGAAAATATTTATTTTGATGTAGCTTTTGAGAATTGGACGGCAGGAAACAATGGTGGTGGATTTAGTTATTGGAGAACAATTTCTGAACCACCTGAGGGTCCAAATTTAAATATGCATTTTGTGTGGGGTTTGATGGGAAGTGATGAAACTGGAGATGGTTCTTTAGAAAATCCTTTTGCAACAATTGGGCATGCAGTAAATATTATGGAAAATGATGACATGGTAGCTGTAGGGCCTGGTAGTTACAATGAAAACATTGTTGTGACTGATAAATCTGGATTGCTAGTTAGTTTTTCTGGTTCAGATTCTACCTTTATAAACGGAAATGGTGGACAAATCTTAAACAGTCATAATGGATTTTGGATGATAGATGGATTTACCTTTACTGATGGGAGCGCTGATGATGGAGGTGCGATACTGACCTCTAATGGTGGACTAATGTTAGGAAGAAGTAAGTTTGTAGGTAATAGTGCAGATCATAATGGGGGAGCATTAGCTATCTTTAATTCATCAGTAATTATGGATAGCGTTATTTTCTCAGGAAACAATTCGGTAGATAACGGAGGTGCTATATTCATTTATAACACTGAACCAAGTCCTGATCTGCAATGGATCGTTTCCCTTAACAATGTAACTATGTTTCAAAATACATCTGAAGCTCAAGGCGCTGGTTTGCGTGTTTATGGGGGTAATGATGGATACACTCTTGTAAGCTTGTTTAATGCAACAGTCCGAAATAATTCTGGATATTCTTACTCTGGCTTAAGCTTGAGTGGTAATGTTCAAGCAGATATCTATGAAAGTCGATTTATCGGTAATCAGGCTCAGGCCTACTCAGCTGCAGGTGGGTTTTTAAGTGGAGCTTACTTCGAAATGGCTCACTGCGTTGTGGCAGGCAATCAGGCCAACCTAGGTGGTGGAACTGCCAATTCAGGTGGTTTATCAGTATGGGATGGTTCCTATGGAACCTTTACTAATTGTACTTTTACAGAAAACTCTGCCGAGTACGGAAGTGCATTGACAGTTGGAGGTGGTTCTTATGCCAGCCTAGAGTCATCGATTGTTTGGAACAATCCTGGTGATAATGCACTTGCAGCGGTTCAGTGGAATGATAATGGGAGCAATTTAGATGTCTATAATAGTGTTGTTCAAAACGGCGAGGGCGGAATATATGCTGATGATCTTTCTATTGTTTATCAGGACGGAGTATTAAATATAGATCCACTTTTTTGTGATCCAGAAAATGGAGATTTTTCCATTGATATGAATTCGGGAGCAATAACACCCTGGGGAGAGCCAATGGGTGCTCTTGGATTCGGATGTGAGGGAAATATTATGGCCTCGGCTAACATTTTGAGTATTCAAGATGTTCCAAACGATCAAGGTGGAAGAGTTTATGTTACTTTCGAGAAGTCTTCATTTGACACAGATGGACTTGGACGCACGGAGATGTATACAGTTGAGCGGATGGATGGCGGTCAGTGGGTTGGTCTTACCTCGGTCGGCGCTTACGCAAGTGAGATTTATGTTGTAGAAGCAACAACACTTGCAGATTCAACCAGTGAAGGTGATGGTATGACAACCTATCGTGTAGTGGCGAACATGGACGAAGGAAATTTTGAAAGTGAACCAGAATCTGGATACTCTGTTGATAATATTGCTCCGATGATGGTTACGGGATTAACTGCTAATATGTCTGATGGTATGGTTATGCTTTCTTGGGGCCATTCTGAGGCAAATGATTTTTCACACTACATGGTTTACTACAGCACAGTAGCTGATTTTATACCAAGCGAGGAAACTATGATCGGAACTCACTCATTGCCATCTTTTGAGCATAATGTTGAAGAGTTGGGTGACCACTACTATGTCGTCTCAGCTGTAGATGTAAATGAAAATGAGAGTGAATACTCTGAAGAAGTAAATGTTACTTTGTTAAGTTTAGCTGATATACATGGACTCCCAGAAACGTTTGCTCTTCATCAGAATTATCCAAACCCATTCAACCCTAGTACAACGATTCGTTTTGATTTACCTGAAGCAGGTAACGTTTCTTTAGTTATTTATGATATGATGGGTCGAGAAGTTACTACTTTGGTAAGTAGCCCAATTGAAGCTGGGTATCATTTTGTCCAGTGGGATGGATCTAATAGTATAGGGTCTTCTGTTGCAGCTGGTGTATATATCTACACCATTCAAGCAGGTAAACATAGAGCTATAAATAAAATGATTTACTTAAAATAAGCTAATTCTAGGCAATTAAACTAAAAAGGGGCAGATATTGTCCCTTTTTAGTTTTAGTAAAATTCTTTATTCTTTTTAACTTTCGCGGCGCTTACTATGAACAAAACATTTATAATGATTAATAAAAAAATAATAATATTAACGATAGCGGTTGCTCTAAACTCATTGTGGTCTCAAAATCCATGGAGAAATAATTCTACTAAAAATGAGATGATTGAGAAAACACCAGCGCGAGACATGTCAAAACCTGTTGAGTGGGGATATTTAGATTCCCTTGCCGGAGTTTATTATTTAGATCAGGTTCCCTACTCGGGTCCAGTAATCAAGCAATTGGAAATAGGATTACTTACTGGAGAATTTAAAGCTGGGCTTAAACACGGTGTATGGCAAACCCTCAATAAGATTGGTCAGCCTATTATGATTGGTCACTTTAAGGAAGGCAGAAAACACGGGAAATTTGAACAGTGGTATGATGATGGAGATGAAAGACATAGAGAACTTATTGCTACTTTTGATAATGATAAATACATAGACGAGTATAAAGAATGGTATGAAAATGGAAAAAAATCAATTATGGGATTTTATATTGATGGGCAAGAACATGGTAAGTATACAGAATGGTATGAAAATGGAAAAAAAGCATTAAAGGCAAAGTTTATTAATGGTGAACCGGATGGTTTATATAAAGAATGGCATCCTAATGGAAAAAAATCGCTTCGAGTAAAATATATTGATGGTAAAGAAAATGGTACGTGGACTCAGTGGTATGAGAATGGAAGAAAACAAATGAAAATTGGATACGTAAATGGAGTACCTAGAGGACGTGCTAAGTTTTGGTTCCCAGATGGGTCATTAAAAGGGGAGGGAATTGTTAGAAGCGAAGTTCCAGGGGGTGGATGGATTCTTTTGGATCCAGATGGAAATAAAAAGGTTTATAAATAATTTATAAAAAAAGTTATTGCCGATAAAAGTGACTTTTTATTGCTTATAAAACTTTGCCCATTTAGAATTAGGTGCAATTGCTAGTAGGTCTCTTTCAAAATTTTTAGCTTTTTCACCCTGTTCAAGTTTTTTATAAATTTGAATTACATAATGAGTGACCTCCGGAATTTTGGCGTGCTCAGGATTCTTTTCTTTTAAGGATGAGAGTGTATTAAGAAGTTTGCCTAAAGCTTTATTTAGTTCAACTTTACTAGGACCTTTCATCGATTGTCTATAGTAAAGATGGTGAAGTGCTTCATCCTCAGCCTCTGCACCTCGAACGCCCGCTACTGCAGTTACCTTTTCGACCTCATATCCAGCATCTGCAACATCTTCAATTTCGTTCCAGACGGTGTTATCCCACATGGCATCTAAATCTAACTCTTCGTCCTGAGCAAATATCGGACAGAAAAGTAAAATTAAAGTTATAATGAAAAATATATTCTTCATAAGTACTATAATATACAATACTTTAATCGAATTTATCAAATTTTGGTGTACTTTCCCCCATTGTTTCAATAAAGTCAAGTTGTGATACCAATTCTGGTTTTGCTTTTTTGACTTCTTCATAGTAAACCATAGCCTGATCATACATATACATTCTATAAAGAGCGACGGCCAGATTTACCTTATAATCCATTTCATCAGAATCATTCTTAATTGCCTTTTTAAAATAATCTATCGCCATAGAATAATTTCCTAGTCGTGCAAACGTTACACCAACAGTATTATCACTCCGAGCCCTTCTTTTTCTAAAATCAACTTTTTTAATGTCCTCTGGCTTAATATTTATCGGAGCCTCCTTTAATTCAACTAACCCTTTAGAAGAACCTTCTGCAAGTTCAGATTCTAAATCTGCAGATATTTTCAATTGAGGACCTTCAGAGGAACCGCCAGCAATACTTGCTTTGGCTGCACCAAATACTTTATCTAATTTTCCTTCAAACATAGGATCAAGCATTACCACTTCTTCATATTTTTGTCTGGCAAGACCTTTGTTACCCAACATGAATTGAGTGATTGCAACATTTAATAGATAACCTGGATGCTCTCCCCCTTGCTGTATTGCCTCATCATAAAATTCTAGAGCTTTTGGATATTCTTCTGTTTTTGTATAACAAACTCCTAGCGTATTAATTGCATCTGGAAATATTGGTTTCATGTTAATAGCTGTTTCAAACATTTCAATGGCCTCTTTATATCTAGCAAATTCCATGTATTTTACACCAGCATCATAATAATCCTCAGCGGCTATGAGCCTGCTTCCCACAGCATTATAAACAATCTGCTCTAGCCACATTCCATATTGCTTAATATCTTCTTTTAATAAATCATTAATTCCATCAATTAAAGGCATTGGCATATCAGGAGTAACGTGAGAACCAGCTATGTATTTTGCTGAAGCTTCTTTAACAGAGATCTCATTTACATAATTTTCTGCTTTCATTTCATTGTATTTTAAGGCGCCTTGTTTCCAAGCTGAAAAAAAGGGTTTCCCCACTAGAGTTGCTTCAACTGGTATCCATACTTTATTGTTCAAGACTACAACTTCGCTTTCATCTAAAAAGTATTTTTCAACATCGTCGGGTTTTATGCCGCTGTCAAACATTACAAAAATATGCCCTGCTCCAGGCTTAAAAACATCTAAGAACATAGTTTCAATTCCAAGGTTTGCCATTAAAGAACCAAATAAAGCAGTCAAATCATCACAGTCTCCAATTTTATCTCTCAACATATCACCAGGATATTTCACAGTGTCAAATGCAGACTTATCATCTGCAATATCTAAAAAGGGTGTTTCTAAATCGATATTATAGACAAGCCCGTGAATACCTAATGCATCAAAGAGAATAATTGCTCGGCCAAGATTACTTCTCCCGAAATAGTCGTTTAGAATAGGAGTGTAGTATTGTATAAAATTTCTGGCGAATTTATCAACAACAGCATCAGCTGGTGTAACGTAGCAAGCAATCATGTCTGGATTGCTCCAAGTTAATTTTCCTTTTCCAAGAACATAAGAAGATTCCATTTTCTTCTGAGCAAGTTTTTCTTCACCATCCTGTTTATAAGTGACCTTTACCTCAGGCTGAACAAGGTTGTCGAAAGTGGACTTTTTTGAGGTAAGGACGTCACTACTAAAGGATACACCAATATCATACTCTTCTTCAGATTTTGGAGGTAGGGTTACAGTCTCTGAATGAGGATTATCCATCATAGTAGGGACAAAAAGAGAAACATTGACCGGCAGATCTGCATCTGAAATATTTTTTAGTCCAACTTTAACAAATGGCTCAGATTCATAATAGCGATGAAGAGAGCGAAATATAGGGTTGTGGGCAATAGTAGTTTTTGTAATACTTACTACAGCAGGACTTAATTGTAGTGCCAGTGTAAAACGATGTGTGGGGTTTAAATATGGATGGCTCTCAAATCCATATTCCATAACTAGATTTTTAAATTTTAAAGATATGCCTGCTGAAGGAACTAAAATATCTTTTTCATTGTTAATATTTAATCCTTGTTGGATACCTCCACGAAAACTTACTCGGCTACCTAAAATATATTCAGTTCCGATCTGAACTCTGTCTCCAAAATCTGCAGCAATGGTCAGCCCATTAATAGGCATGTAACTTATGCCTAATTTAAACGCTTGCCCTAAGATTGTTTCAGTTGTTTTATCTTTATAAGAAACAGAGGTACCTCCCAAATCGTATAGTCCTACTCCCAATTTAAAATTTTTCATAGGTTGAATTAGAAAACCAACATCATAACCAACGCCTGCACCTTTTCCATAAGAAGCATCATCTAATAGCATATCTCTCATTAGATACTTAAGTGTTAATCCCATACTTAGCTTCTTTAATGGTTGGAATCCAAATGCAAAACATAATTTATTTTCAGAGTAGGCCAATTCCTTATCATCATACCCTATATTAGACCAGTCTAGACCAATTGCTAATCGATCATTAAAAGGCCTTACAAACCCGAGGTAAGATTGAGTAATTCCCATATCATAAAGATCCGAATATGTAGAAGTGAACTCAGTGCGGCGAAGTCCAGGTAACCCGGCAGAGTTCCAGGTTATTGCATTTGCGTCATCTGCAACAGCAATAAATGCCCCGCCCATACTCAGGGGGCGGGAGCCAACAAAAAGTTGATCATTTTGTCCAAAAACTAGAGAAAGAAAAAATAGTAAAATTGAATATTGCTTCATCGATTAAGAACTCCCACAGTAGTTCTCAATACAATATCATCCTTTTCAAGAGTAACAATATAGAGGCCACTCGGAACGATTTGGCCGTTAGAGTCTTTTCCATCCCAATTTAAAATTTGGTTACCAGCTTGTGTGGGATTTTGAGGTTTTATAACTCTTTTCAACCTACCTGAAAGGTTGAAAATCCTAGCAGTAACATCTTCCTTATTTTCTAAGTTATAAATTATATTAGTCTCGGTGAATTCAAATATAGACCCTGAACCTCCAGGAGAAAAGATCCTTGGCTGGCATACAATTTTTTCAATACTAATACTGTCCATCATAAGCGTTGTATCTAAGGAAATAAAAGCTCCATAAGTGCCAAAAGTATCTATCTGAACTTGTATATACGAATTGCCGCCAATGGAAACCTGAGAACCTCCTAGTTTTAGAACAGGAAGTAAACTTTTTATTGTGGTATCAACTAAGCCTACGAATGGCACCAGTCCAGAATCCGGTATTGCAAGCCATTCACCATTGAGTTCGTTGCATAATTGTTTATTATTACAATTTATATTGAAGTACTGGTTAAACTGTTCAGTAATAAGACATGTACTATCAGGGAACCCTATCCTTAAGATACCTGGTTTATTAAGTGATTGGTTAAAAGGCTTGATATCGTATAAATCAGATATTAAGTAGGTTATACCACCTTCAACCAAAAAGGAGCTAGTGTCAGGAGGTACATTTTGACTGTTAATAGCAACTGAAATATCACCATTAATAGCATTCTGTGGAAGAAGAATACTTACTTTACCATCTTCACTTATCGAGGTACCACCGTATTGGGAGATAATACTTTCTGGAGTTTTAAAAATAGATATCTGATCCATCTTGTTTTCTCGTTCATCCTGCGCTCCATAAACATGTACTTGAATAGCTTTTCCAGAATAATAATCAGGTAATGTTAGAACACCTGTCCATTCATCACCATTAAAACTTTGTTTTGTAACAAGAAGCGAATCGTCTTCGGTTCCTATTTCACCTAAATCAGAATTATAAGGATGAGTAACAAGGATAGTCGGATCCATACTCAAATCCAGATAAAAATCTTCTTTAAACTTGATGATCAATATGATTTGATCATTTGTTACGTAATTTGCTCTTATGGTATCGATTGATGGAGCCGTAACGTCTATATAAAAATAGTCTTTATTTGACCATTCAGATGTAGCGAGACCATGATCAATAGCCCTTACTCTCCAACTGTAGTTTCCCTCGTCAAGGTTCTTTAATAGTTTGTCAGTTTTTGTAAAAGTTCCAATTTCACTTATTCCATAGACTCCAGTACTTATAGCATGCTCGTTATCACTATCTTCCGATCCAATTTGTAATTGGTATCGTAGACCAAGTTGTGGAGTAGAGGATCCATTCGCATTTGCTGGATCAACAGGAGCAGTCCACGAAAGAGTAACAGTTCTATTGTTGATATTGGAGTCATCTAGTGAATACGGCGGATTAGGCGGCTTATTTGGATTTTCAATACCTTCAAGATTATCATAAACCTGTGCTACTACATCCTGATTTTCTTTAAAACCAGAAAGAAAAAGATCTAAGTCTCCATCATTGTCATAATCTCCCCATTGTGAAAAACTAATTCCAACACTATCAATTGATAGGGTCTGATCTAATTCAAATTGATTATCTGTTTGTTTATAAATATGGGTTATAGGGGCAGAACCTAGACTTCCTTCTGTACTTGATTGACCTGTTACAAGTAAATCAAGGTCTCCATCATTATCATAGTCACCCCATGATGGTTTACCATAATAAGTACCCTGTAAAACTTGAGAAACAGTGAATGTGTTAATATTATTTTGAGCTATGTAAGTAATAAGATTTCCGCTATTATTAAGCCCAGAAAGAGCAAAGTCATCAAATCCATCACCATTATAATCAGCAAATGCTATTGCACCTGCTGTAACACCAAAAATTTCAGACTGCCATGTGATACCTTGGGTAAGTACATTATTAGAATTGTTTAAATAAACGCGCATCATGGAGGTTTTTGTTTCCTCATCAGCGCCTATAGTAACCAGATCCAAATGATCATCATCATTAAGGTGAACCCATTGAACAATAGCTGGATTAATGGGTATTAAATTAACTTGAGTTGTATCTAGCCGGAGTATTCCATCATCATTGTAGAAAATATCTAAGTGTCTTCCAAAATCATTATTATCAAACCCTCCTTGAACATAGTCTAAATCTCCATCATTATCATAATCACCCCAATGATGTCCATTAACTCCACCATTTACCCAGTTATCACCAATGCCATCGTTATTCAAATCGATATCAATCTCAGAATCAGAATCAGCTAAATAAATCCCATCATCCCATTTATAAAAGCTTGTTTTAAATCCACCAAAAAAGTTGCTTATTTGGAAACCTGTCATTGTTAGGTCAAGGTGACCGTCATTGTTATAATCAACCCAAGAAAGATGCCCTCCAAAGACAGCTTCTATATTTTGAGCAAGATCTTGTGAAAGTAATCCTCCAGAATTTTCAAATAAATTGGTTATGCTTGTCCCTGAAAAAGTGACACCGGTAAGTGCAAGGTCAGGAATATTATCCCCATTATAATCTGCCCATCCAGCTGATGAATAATATACTCCAGGTAGAGATTGAATCGATGGGACGAGTCGAGGAATAAATAAAGTATCTTCCTGCGACCATTCTGACACGTTTCCAGATCCGTCTACAGTCTGTACTGCCCAATAGTAGGTACCATGAGGAATTTCATTAAACTCTCGAATAAGTCTTTTCCCAACATTAGATGAATTAAAGGGTACGCTTGAAGAAAGCAGCTGATCCCCTCCAAATGATGTCCCAATACGTAAGTTATAGGAAAGGCTTGCAGTATTATCAATATCATCAGATCCTGATCCCCAAGTGAAAATCGCCCGGGTACTTACTGCAAAAGCATTCAAAGCATTTGGAGGTTGTGGTGCACTATTACTTCCTGTAGCTGTATTGATGTAAGCATGAGAAAAAGTTGCGGAGTCATTGTCTATCTCAGTTGTGCCACTTGCAACAATGTCAGGTATTCCATCTGAATTAAGGTCAACAAATTTGGCGCTTCGGGCCCCTAAAAATTTTTGGGCAATTGAAAAACTTCCATCTCGGTTATTTAGATATAAATTTGCTGACAAGGCGTGTATTCTTCCAGCATAATTAGTTACTGAATCAGCACCTGCAATAAGAAAATCTTGAAAACCATCTAAATTATAATCTATGGCATCAATGGTACCATATGCTACTGCAAAATCTAATTGACTTTCAAATGGGGAAAATGTTCCAAGGGGTTCATTCTCTAGTAGTAGTGTAATTAACTTTCCTTCAATTTTATTCCACCCAGTCATAATAAGGTCTAGATCACCATCAGAATCTAGATCTGTAAAATGGCTTGCACTCGCTTTCAACCCTTTAATTGCTGTAGCTGAAGTGACTTCTGTAAGCCTACCTACAGGATCATTCTTGTAAAGTCTTGACACAGATGAATTTGGATCGGCTGTTTGGCCTGATATAATTAGATCTGGGTCACCGTCGTTATCATAGTCACCCCATGAATTGCTTCCTGTGAACAACGAAGGGAAAATGGTTGTGGGATCTTCATCTAAATAATTACCATTATTAGTGTATAGTTCATTTAATATATTATTGGAATATTCATTGACTCCCATTAAAAAAAGGTCTGGCCTTCCATCCATATTCACATCTGCCCAATCGCCATGACTGTATGTTACGGACATATTTGGTAACCAAGAAGATTCATTAAAAGAGCCAGTAGAATTATTAAAAAGTAGCCTGGATTGAGCAGATCCGTTTAAATATATATCTATGTGGCCATCAAGATTTACATCTGCTAAACTAATATTACCAAGTCCGCCCGAAAATTCGGTAATTGTGTCAGGGTAAGTAGGAAAATTTGTTTGGTAGTTTAGTGAAAAACCCCCCTCGCCATTTCCATTCATTATATCAATAAATAGCCCAAAGCGGGCTGGGTCATACCCAGAATAAATTATATCATTGTGTCCATCATTATTTACATCAGCTACTTGAATACTATTCGATAGAGATTGAGGTACTATGGAAGAAATGATAGAATCCATTACAAAAGGATCTTGACCCTTTGAGAATGAGATAAGACTTAAGACGATGATAATACGTAATGATAGAATCGTCCATTTCATACTTGCGACAATTATTTACTAGTTAGAGTCCAAACCCCATCCCAATCGTCACCAGGTGGATTGGAAAGAAAATGTTCACAGCGTGGTATATAGATCCTGCTAGGATTTGTTTTTCTACCTGGGAACATGTCTTCCAACTCGTCTGAGGCTTTAAATGCTTCAATAGCTTTTAACCATTCTTGGTTTTGGTATAACTTTAAGGCCTCATTGTATGCTGGCAAGATTTTTTTATACTGTTCAGGTTCTTTACCTACTTCAGAAATTAACTCCCATACTTTTACAGGCTCCTCTTTGCCTAATACTTTAACATAATCTAAATCTCGCACGATTATTTTATCCTTGATAGGTTGGTACGTACTATCCGCAATTTGGATATATATACCATATTGCTTAGCAGATGATTCAAGTCTTGCAGCGGTATTGACATTGTCTCCCATCATTGTATAATTCATTCGGGACTCTGACCCCATATTTCCAGTAACCATCTGACCGGAGCTTATGCCTATCCTATTTTGCATATTATGTACAATATCTGGCCATCTATCTCCTTCCTCTCTCCATCCCTTCCGCAAGATTTCTAGATTATCTTGCATTTGGATTGCAGTTTTACAAGCCCATAATTCATGATCATTTACATCTATTGGGGCTCCATAAAATGCGACTATTGCATCACCAATATATTTATCAAGCGTTCCATTATTTTCTAAAAGGACATCTGTCATATCAGTTAAATACTGGTTTAAAAGTGCTACAAGCTCACTTGCAGTTAGCTTTTCTGAAAAGGCAGAGAAACTTTGGATGTCAGTAAAAAAAGCAGTATGATATCCTTCCTCTCCACCTAGAGAAGGTTCTTCACCACTTTCGTACATCTGATCAATAAGCTCGGGGGAGACATAGGTACCAAAAGAATCTTTAAGAAAATTTTTATTTTTTTCTTCTTGTATATAATTATAAACTGTTATTCCAAGATAACCAATGCTCAATGTAGATAATGGACCAACCATATCTAACCAAATATGATGATTAGAAAACAACCAAAATGAAATCCAACCATATAAACCAACAATGATAGCAGTTACGAGTCCTCCTAATGCAGCACTTAAAGATGGAACTCCAAAAGAAAGTAGCAAACCAATAGATAGAATAATTAGTGCTACATGGGATTTAGAAACTTCATGAATTATTTTGTTGTCTAAGATAGTATTTAATGCATTGGCATGCAACCCTACCATAGGATATCTTGGGTCAAAGGGCATTGGGTTGAGATCAGAAGTCCCAGTTGCAGTTAATCCATAATACAGTTTTTTGCCAATAAATTCAAATGGGACAATATCCCTAGCCGTATTCTTCTTTTCGCTTCCTATGAATAGTCTATCTGGCGTGGCATATGGGTAGAAAGAAAGAGGCCGTTGTTGTTCAATTAAATTGTGTTTATGGAGATTAGATATAATTTGAAAGTTCCTACTAGTGTTTCTTGCTATTGCTCTTGCTTTCACATAAGCACCACTACTTTCTTTATTATTATCTATAATTTTGCCCAAATCTGAAATATGTTTTTTGTAAGTAGAGAATTTGTAATCTGGGATTCCAAAATCGTAATGAATTACCTTTTCTTTAATTATTTCATCAAGCGTAGGAATAGTAGTTCGGTTCGAATCCATGAATATATCTGCAATGATATTATTATTTTTAAGTTCATTAAATTGTTCAGCAGGTATGGGGCGAGGGAATTCAGATGCTTTTCCATTTGGATTGCTTTTGATCCATTGTTCTACTGCACCCATCATCATTGTCTTTTTAACAGCACTTAATATATCCTTTTTTGATGCATCTATTTCGGACAGTGCAGGTTTATAGGCAGCTTTAACATTTCCACCAAAAGAACTGTTTGCTAGACCTTTAAATTTGGCAAGAACATAATTTTGATATTCATTTTTTTGAAATTCTTTTAGGATATTGTAAGGATAGTGAACTAAATCAAATTCTCCTGTTTCTTTATCTTCCCAGTTTCCAGCCCAATTAACCTGCATCTGTCCTTTTTCATTTATTGGTATAGAAATAGAAGTTCTGCCATGTTCATCAACTTCAGGAACATTAAACCTTAGTACATCTCCAGGTATAATTTCAACTGAATCGAAAGGAACTCCGTAGTGTTTTAGCGCTATAGCAAGAGAGGCAGAAGGAAATAGTTTATCTTCATATAAACCGACTAGAGGATATTTTCTTTGTAGTCCATCGGGGTCTGGATCTGATTGAAAAAAGTATACCCCAGCTGAATTTTTGATAAGAGTATCAACAACAGTTTCAATATCATAAAAATCAAATAGGGATGAAAATTCAGTAGGATCCACAGTCCTGAACAAATTACGATCTTCTAGTAGTTTTAGTCTTCTTTCCATCACTTCAGTTCGTTTTTTCACAGGTTCTTTCTTTTTTCCTTGAGGCTTGAAGCTTTGTGCAAATATGATATTACCAGCCTTTTTTGCAGCGTTAGCGAGTTCATTATCTGGATCAGGAAAAAGATTTTCTACTTGATTCATTGTTAAGGTTGAATCGGATATGCTTTTCAAAACTTTGTACTCAAGCTTTCTTTCACTGTCTTCAATGAAATAAATATCAAAAATAAAAGCATCAAGACCATGTTGCGATGACAAGTTTACTAAAGGTATGTGTTTTTCCCTGCTCCATGGATCCCATTTACCCTCAGTTTGCAATGCCCTTACATCGATATCTGCGGTTGCAATATCACTTCTGGTTTTAATTAATCCTCTACTCTTAAAACGCATATCAAGGAGGGTATGCTCAAAATTATCGTACACATCTAAAAAAGATAAAAGACAAACTATTATTGCTATTCCAAAAGATATAAAAATGTAAGGAAGATTTTTTTGCATCTTGCTAACCTACTACATTTGGTGTGATAAAAATCAGAAGCTCGCGTTGTTCTTTATCAATTGTTGTAGACTGAAACATTCTTCCCAAAAAAGGTAGCCCGCTTAGGACTGGAATGAATTTTCTATTTTCTATAGTATTTTCTGCTATAAGACCGCCAATTATTACTGTATCACCATCATTTACCGTTACCTGAGTTTTAACAGTTCGCTTTGTAGACCTTGGTTTATCGGTACCTACTTCAGCGGCTGAAAGAAGTGCCTCAACAGAGGCATTTACTACAAGAGTAATTCTCGAGCTATCATTTATTCTTGGAGTGACTGTTAAGTTGATTCCAACATCTTTTTCTGTTATTTGCTGGGTGTTCATTTGGTTATTATTAAAATTAGATCCGCCAGTGCTTCTATTTGAATTTTGATTTCCATATCTACCAGAATTTTGATTTCCCATATTACTCACACTTCCTTCATAATATACTGTAGTAGTAATGTTGCTTTCAGCTGAATGATTGTCCAGGGTGGTAATTTGCGGACTTGCTAGTACCTTAGATTCTCCTCGAGCTTGCATGATTTTCCATGCTTGACCAAACTGAAAAGGGTTCAATGTCGCTATGGTGACATTGCTTAATTTAAATGGAAGTAAACCGATAGAATCGTCTGGAGCTCCTCCTAACTGTATAGGAGTACTCCTTGACCAGTCAATGCCGCTTCCTTTGGCAGTATCAACTCCTGACTCAATAAATCTAACTGATATATTCACATTTGCAATTGGTTTATCTAATTCCTCTAATAAGGCCATGATTCTTGAAAAATTTTGCTCAATATCTGTTATAATTGCAATATTTGAAGCACTTGCTGAAGCACCCATTGGCGTAATAATTGGTGTAAAAGAGTCTATGCTCCCTTGATCAGTAAAAACATTTTGTAAGGGTTCTTTAAGTGCTCCGGTATCAATGTATTTTAGCCTTACTACTTTAGTTACCAAGTCTCTTTCAATCTTTAGACTTTGTTCTTTAACTATTATTATATTTTCCTGTGTTATATAATCGTAACCATTTGGTGTTAGGATTACATCAAGAGCTGCTTTAACGGATACATTTTCCAAATTGGCTGTGATAGTATCTTTTACTTCTGGGGTAACTACTATGTTTAACCCCGCCAGTTCACCAATAAGCATTAAGACATTCCTTATGGAAGATTCTTTCATATTAATTGACATCTTTTGACTTAAGTCGTAGTCTTTTCCATATTTGTCTAAAGTTATATTTTCTAGAGGACCATAGGCTAACCCCGCAGATAAAAATATTAAATTAAAAAGTACTCTTAAATTATAAGCCGACATTTTTTATGATTTTTGTAGTTCCAATTTTAAATGTTACTTGTTCGTTTTCTATTTTTTCTATCAAAGCATCTTCAATAAGGTCCCCTTCGCGAAATGTTTTTCCATTGATTGTAACAAAAGCTTTTTCGCCCATTCGTACAGCAGTTTCTATTGTAAGGCGATCAAGAGAATTTAGTTCAAGAGTTTTCTTGTCCTCTGCTACTACGACTTCTTTGGCTATGACGGGCGATGT
>NZKX01000036.1 GCA_002694025.1 Fidelibacterota bacterium
TTTATAATAAAAACCAAGTATAACCTTATGAAACATACAAAAAATATCTTCCTTATTTCTAGTCTTATTATGGCAATACTTAATGCACATGTTGGAACTCCAGATTCATTCAAGGTGTATCAACCTGATGGCAATGAAATAGAAATTTTTATAAAAGGCGATCACTTACATAATTGGCATGTATACAAAGGGTGGACTGTTGTTAAAAATAGCGAAGATTGGTGGGTTTTTGCTTTGGACAACAATGGTAAAGAACTTATTCCCTCTCAAATAAAAGTTGGTTCTGGTATTGATCTTAGTGATTTCAATATCAAAAAAGGTATAAAACCAGATCCATATGTATTAATTGATAGATCTCCAACTCCAAACCTTCAATTGACCAGGTCTGACACTTTTCTTGTTCCGTTGATATTGGTTGAATTTCCAGATGCTGGGGCAATATATGAAAAATCACTTATCGATTCGATGATGAATCAAGAAGGATATACTCACTTAAATTATGAAAACACAGGCAGTTTCAGAGACTTTTATCAAGAAATTTCTTATGGTCAGTTTTTACCTAAGGCAGATATCTCAGACTGGTTTACTGCTCCGAACAATCATGACTACTATGGGTACAATAATGGCTACCAGAGAGTGAGGCAATTAGTTAGAGACATGGTAGATTCCTTAGAAAACTCTGGTTTTGATTGGTCTAAATACGACAATGATGAGGATGGTTATGTAGATGCTTTAACATTGATCCATCAGGGACCAGGGGCTGAGGAAGGTGATCAGACCAACATTTGGTCTCACAAATGGAGTTTAGGAAATTTGGCCGTAATATATGATGGAGTCACAATCGATAGTTACAACATGAATCCCGAGATTCAAAATGGCAATATTGTTGCTATTGGGGTTCTAGCTCATGAATTTGGCCATTCTCTTGGATTACCCGATTTATATGATACTGATTATTCATCGACCGGAGCAGGGAAATTATCACTCATGGCAAGTGGGTCTTGGGGAACTAGTGGAAACACACCTTGGTACCCTTCGTCTATGGTAGGTTGGATTAAAAATGAACTTGGTTGGGCAGATGTTGTTGAAATTGAAGACGATCAAACAAATATTATTATTGAGCAATCCTACTCTAGTAACCTTATCTACCGAGTAAATCATTCCCAGGTGGAAGAGGAATATTGGTTGATTGAGAATCGTCAAAAAATAGGGTCAGACACTCTGATTACCACTCCTGGTCTAACAATATGGCATATTAATGAAAACATAGCACAGGGTTGGTCACCTAATAACGATGAACCATATTACGGAGTTGGTCTAGAACAAGCTGATGGGATGTTTGCTTTAGAAAATGGGGGGCCTAGCAATGGTGCGGATGTTTTTCCTGGCGATTTGAATAATAGAGAATTCAGCCACTCTTCAAATCCAAACACTACAAGTCTTTACGGACTACCTTCTTTACTAAGAATAGATAATATATCCGATCCTGGGACATTTATGACTTTTGATGTTGAATACAATGATCTCATTCTAGCATCGGCCTCAATTGAAGATGGGGTTGGTCTAGCATATAGCAGTGGTTATGTTGTTTTGGGGATGGAAAATGAAATGGAGTTTGGTGAATTTGAATTTCAAATAGATTTCAGCCCTGCCTATGTGGAGGTAACGAACATTATACCTACGGAAAGAACGACCTTCGATTCAGTCTTAATAAGTGAAAATCATATCACTTTATTTAATCCCTCAGTATTATCTGGAAGTGGCCCGATTTTAACATTAGAGCTTTTCAACAACGTGGGAGTAGAAACAGAAGTAAGTGTATCTTATGAAATGTGCCTCGCTTATACAACTGAAGGTGATGAAGTAGGAATTTCAATCCTTGATGACGCACTATATTACATAGAAGCTCCCAACCAAGTATTTAATATTGTAGATGGAAACGGATCAATTAACGGCGGAGCATCTGTAGTCATTGAATTAGAAAATACAGTTCCCATAGCTATGGCAGTTTTAAATATTTCCAATGAGCCACAGGTTCTTACCCCAGAGGATGAACCATTTACAGACCTGAATGAAAATGGTGTTTTTGATGCAGGAGAAAGTTTTATTGATTGGAATGGAAACAACGTCTGGTCTCCAATGATTGAGAAATTATCACTATCTGAAAGTTGGGATGTAACTGGAACTTTTGATGATGGCGATCTCACTGTAGGGATAACGAACTGGCAGGAACCACTCGAACCGGATTTAAGGCAATTATTTCGAATTAATTTTTCTGTTGGAGATGAAGTCGCATTGAATGATATAATTTCTATCACAAGTGAATCTTTGATCATACTTGATGCCTGGGGAAATAATGGAGCATCTTCAACTCACAATGAAGGAAATGTTACGATAACTAATGTGCTATCAAGCTCAAAAGAATCAAATATTTATCCTAATCAATATTCAATAGATAATATTTACCCTAATCCATTTAATCCAATAACAAAAATATCATTTTCAGTTCCTATTAATTCAGAAAATATAAAAATAAGTGTTTTTGATATTTTGGGCAATTTACAAACTGAATTGACAAACGAAATTTATGATCCCGGAAGCCATACAATAAATTGGGATGCTTCGCAAAAAAGTAGCGGAATTTATTTTATTGAGTTTAAGGGAAACAATTTTAGGGAAGTAAAAAAGGTATCACTAATAAAGTAATTACGCAGATCTTCTATTTTTAATAGTTTTAAACTCAGGCTCTTTTCTATTTTTTATCGATTCACCTGTTATTAAAACTCTCTCAACTCCTTCCATATCTGGTAGCTTGTACATTACATCCATGAGATAATCTTCCATTACAGACCTAAGAGCCCTCGCTCCAGATTTTTTTTCAATCGAAATATTAACTATTTCTTTAAGTGCGCTATCTTTGAACTCTAGTATTACACCTTCAAGTAAAAATAGTTTTTGATATTGTTTTATGATAGAATTTTTTGGTTCTATTAGTACTTTTAATAAATCATTATGATTTAATATATCAAGGGAAGCTATTATCGGTAACCTACCTACTAATTCAGGTATAATACCAAAAGACACTAGGTCTTCTTGCTTGATATCTGAAAAAGGATTCGGGGTATTTTCTATGGATTTTATTTTACCACCAAACCCAACTTCACCTTTACCGATTCGAGATGAAATTATCTCTTCTAATCCAGCAAATGATCCACCACAAATAAATAAAATATTCGAAGTGTTAATTGGAATTAAGCTCTGCTCTGGATGTTTTCGACCCCCTTTTGGTGGCACATTTGCGACAGTTCCTTCCAGAATTTTCAATAAAGCTTGTTGAACACCTTCACCACTTACATCTCTCGTAATAGACGTACTTGCGCTCTTTCGACCAATCTTATCTATTTCATCTATATAAATTATACCTTTCTCTGCTGCTGCTACATTATAGTTTGAAATTTGAAGAAGCCTCACTAGAATATTTTCTACATCTTCACCCACATAACCAGCTTCAGTGAGTGTAGTAGCATCAGCAATTGAAAAAGGGACAGATAATATTCGAGCTAATGTTTGAGCCATTAAAGTTTTACCCGTACCCGTAGATCCTACGAGCAGAATATTACTTTTATCAATCTCTACATCTTGCATGTAGCTGTGGTAAACAATCCTTTTGTAATGATTATATACTGCAACAGAAATAGCTTTTTTTGCGTTTTCTTGCCCTACGACATATTTGTCTAAACCCGATTTAATTTTTGAAGGTTTTTGAAGGGTTACTTTAAATCCTCCCTGTGCATCATCGGTTTCGGAACCTAAATTGACTGTAGGCTTAGTCCCTTTTTGAATTTGTTTCATTTACGCTTGGTGAGGACTTTATCTATTAAACCATAGGATTTTGCTTCTTTTGCGGACAGATAATTATCTCGGTCAGTATCAGCCTCAATCTTTTTAATGCTCTGACCTGTATTTTTTGCTAAAATAATATTTAATTGCTTTTTGATTCTTATTATTTCTTCTGCTTGAATCTTAATATCAGTAGCTTGACCTTCAGCTCCGCCCATTGGTTGATGTATCATAATCCTTGAATTTGGAAGTGCCGATCTCTTACCTTTAGCACCGCCTGCCAAAAGGAAAGCTCCCATACTTGCAGCTTGGCCAAGACAAATAGTTGCCACATCAGGCTTAATATAATGCATTGTATCATAGATTCCCATGCCAGATGAGATGATACCTCCAGGCGAATTAATATANAGATAAATATCTTTGTCTGCATCCTCAGCTTCCAGGAAAAGAAGTTGGGCAATTANTAAAGATGCCATAGTATCTTCAANTGNTGTACCGAGAAAAATAATTCTTTCCTTAAGAAGCCTTGAATAGATATCAAAAGCTCTTTCNGACCTACCCGTCTGCTCTACNACAATGGGAACTAATTGATTCAATATTTTCTCATTTATTTGCATTTTNCNTCTCNCGAAGTTGTTCGGTTTTGACTTCAACATCTNTAACATTAGCGAATTGTTCAANGTAGCCTATAATTTTTTTCTCAATAAGGTCATCCTCAATTTTTTTTCTATTACTTGGTTTTTTGTAAAATCTTTTTATCTCTTGTTCAGATTTTGGAGAGCGCTTAATTAGTTTTAGAATTTCATCATCAACATCCTTTTTTTCTACCTTCATTGACTGAGAATTTATGATTTCTTTTCTAATCGCGTACCATCTTACGTTTCTTTCTGCAACTGATTTATATTGCTCCTTCACCTTATTCTCATCAAGAGGCTCACCCTTATTCTGCTTTTTAACATCTTCAAGCAAATTATTTAAATAATTTTCAACCATTGATGGTGCAATTGAAGGATTAATAAAATCAATCAGTCTATCAGATAATTCTTTTTCATAAGCAGTCTGTGAGCGCTCTTTAAAATTTTCTATTATTTTACTTTCGACATCCTTCCTTAAGGAATCAATTGAATCAAGTTCTGGATTAACAGTTTTTAAAAATTCATCATTAATTTCTGGAAGATTTTCACGTTCAACTCTATCTACAACTAATTCGTAATCGGCATCTCCTCCATCTTCATTTACAGGCAGTCTAAGTCTTGCTGCTTGGCCGGATTCTAATCCTATTAATTTATCTTTTTGGTCATCCGTAAATGAACCATTTCCAACCCTTAGATATTGATTATCAAATTTTTTACCAATAATTGGGACGCCGGAATCATCCAATTTCTGTAATGAACAAACAAGGTAATCACCTTCTGCAGCACCATCATTAATGGTCACAATTGATGCTTGTGATTTTCTTAATTGAAGAATAGCATCATCAATGTCCTGTTCGTCATGTAAGTATGTCGTCTTATTAACCTGCAATGAATTTTTTTTTAAATTAGGGATGGATAACTCAGGCTCTACTTCAAAAGTAGCACTAAAAGAAAAATCCTTATTCATTTGAAAATTAACATCTTTTATTTCAGCCTTATTTACGGGCATAAGTTTTTTTTGTTGTAATGCGGCCAAATAATAGCTTTGAAAATTGGCATCCATAAACTCAGCTTCTATGTTAGCCTGAAATTGATTCAAAAGCCTACTCATGGGAATTTTTCCTGGACGAAACCCGGGCATTTTAATTTTTTTACTAAACGCTTTTGCGGCTTTATTAAAATTGGGCTGAACTTCCTCCCATGTTAAATTGATATTCAATTCTCTTGTATAATCGTTTACAATTTTTTCTACAACTTCCACAATACTTCCTATATTATATTTTCAAATTTAACTACCAAAAAGTTTCCTAATTAGAACGAATTTAAATATCTTTATGGTTAAGGATTGGAAATCATACTAATTAAAAGCAAAATATCGATGAGTGTAATTTGATTATCGTCGTTAATATCAGAAACAAATCCGGAACAATTACTAGTTAACGAACCATACATTATTTGATCTGCTAGAAGAAGAACATCAATTATGTTTATTTCACCGGAATTATCAAGATCCCCTATTAGCCATTCTTGGCAGGCATTTGTTGGATACGCAAAAAACTTATGCCATCCTGCCGGCGGGCTATGCTCAACTCTGCCAGAAGAATCAGCGCTCATTATATAATAGTAAATATAACTAGAATCAACCAATGCGGGTATCCATCCGCCCCACTCATTGGAGTTTTCAATTTCATTAGAAAGGAATAGAGGAACCGAGTTCCAATTATCAATTTCATTTGTTTTCCAAAAAACCTTCGTTGAGTCTGATATCAAACCAGCATTACTCAAATCATCAATAAACACGTTTATTTTATAACCATTTGAATCTGGTGGTATACTATCATTTAATGGGTTATGAAAAATTTGCAACATNTTNAGATCAGGAATACCTTTTACGCGACAATGTAAAGCATCTGTTGATTCCCATGATCCGTTAAATCCTATAACTTCATATCCAGGCATGGCTTCAGAATAAACAGCTAATGCTTCTTCATCCCATGAACTACCGGTAGTAGGTACAAAAATCTTATTATTTAAAATCATTGAGTTCGTGTAAGGCTGATTCGATGGAGTCCAGACTCTGTAAAGTTCCCAAGGCTCATTCCAATTTGTTGTAGAGTTTGAAAAATAATTTGCTATTTCCTCAATTTCATTATACTGAGGGTGCGTATTTGGTACTTCTCTAATCATAACCTTAGTTGGGCTTAAATATTTACCCCAACAATCTATATGGTCAATATATGTGTTATTAGGATCTGGGACTACATGGTATGTCTCAATACCATAGTAGTCTTCCATAATATCATATACTTGCTCATTGGAAATATTATTTTCCTCAAAAACAAGATCTGTTGATGCTGAAATCCCTAAACCATCTGTCATATAATTGCCTCCGCAGTGAATTATATCTGCAGAAAAATAAGGTACATCTAGATGGTTTGAAATTTTCAAAGGTGCATCATTATCATTTGGTCTAGGCCGATTGTAGGTGAAATCCACCACAGAAACACTTCTATCTCCATCAATTACCCACCAAGGACCATAATCCCTTGTCCAGTAACTATCTGTTGAGCCAATAACAAATTCTACATTATCCATGTTGACATTACCACCAGCCATACTATTATAAGCAGAATTTTGTTGATTGGAAGAAACAAGGCAGTATACTACTACATCTTGAGCCATTTCTTCAATTAATTCAATCGGTATTCCAAACGGGTACCTTATTAAAACTCCAGACATCGGTTCAAATTCCGAGACATTCCGTACTGGTTGCGGAGGTGGATCAGTGACTCTTCCCATTGAATAGATTTCACCTATTCTTTCCTTTTCCTCTTCTGATAATCCTATAGGTAACTCTAGATTATTCGAAGCAATTAGTAAAAAATTTGAAAGAAATAAATGGAGGAAGTTTCTATAATTCATTCAAAGTATAATTAATTAGAGATCGTAGGCTTACTATTTAATTAAAGACTAGAAAAGAGGTAAAATAAAGTTTACTTTCCTTACTGACGTAATCTATAAGTGGCCCCTTCAATTGTCTTTAAAAACTTTTCCAATTGATTTTCAGTATGGAAAAGTTCATCAATTGGCACAAAAACATCACTAGGATATTCTATTTCATCATAATCTCGAATGAAGTTTGACTCGAGCTTTAACACAACATCCCGCAATACCATAGGTGGTATATCCTTACTTCTCATAAAATTAATTTGGAGGTTAAGCTGCCCGCTTGATGTCATATGAAAAAGAGGAAGCGGACCATTATCAGTATTACAGCGAAAAGTTAAGGTACCGTGATCAGAACCTCGACCCCATGAAACATCATCAGCAAATTTTTCAGTAAACTCAATGATAGCCACACCGACTTTTGCTACTTCTCTAGTACAATGCTTTCTTAGATGATCAATGAATAAATTTCTATCCCAGTTTGACATATGTAATTCACCTACTTAATTAGTTGTATTTTGAGGGATTCAAATTTACAACAACTTATTAAAAAGCAAAATTATTCTGTGCACTCAAAAATTAATTGTTGGAATTCTTATCCTAATCTTGTCCTTAAACCAATTAACCCTTCCAGGATAATTTTTAGTACCCCAACTTTGATACATAGGAATGATAAAAGGTCCTAATTCATATCCGCTACTTATATAATTTGAAACAAATAAATCTTTATCCAATATACTTGCTACATCAAAGAATATTTTACCTGGAAGAAACGGAATTGACTGCTCTAACTTGAATTGCAATAAAGGGTCAATCGTACTTTGTCCAACGTTTTTAGGGTCAATACCTCTTTGACCGAACCCATGATATGTTTTTTGCAGAACTTTTAGGTCATTATTTTTTTGAGTTCGATTTATAACTACTTTTGTAAAGTTCGGATCCACACTTCCGAAAATATAGTTTTTATATTGTGTAGGTACATTTTTAGAAGCCAAGAATGCATCTAAACTTAAA
>NZKX01000007.1 GCA_002694025.1 Fidelibacterota bacterium
GAACAAAACAACTTGTTTTTATTAGTGTATCCTGAGGAAACTAAAAATTTCCCTGCATCTATAAAATCGTTAAAAGTATTCTTTTTCTTTAATAGCTTACCATCTTCATAAGACTGCCTTCCATAAATTTGACTACCTCGAACGTGAGCAATTGCAAAAATAAATCCTCTATCTAATAGGCTTAGTCTAGCTGAATTAAAATAAGGATCTATTGTAGAACCATATGATCCATACCCATAAAGTAAAAGATTTTGGGGATAATCCTTCTTATAGTTTTTATTATATACTATTGAAACTGGTATCTTTTTTCCATCTCTTGATTTTGCATACAGTCTTTCAGAAAAATAGTTTTTTTGATTATATCCTCCTAAAATTTTATCTTGTTTCAATAGAGTTTTTTTTCCTGTCTTCATATTATAGTCATATATAGACCATGGAGTAACTAAAGAGCTATAGCTGTACCGTAGAATACTTGTATTAAATTCCTTGTTTGTTGAAATAAATGCAGCGTAAGTATTTTCACCAAAGTCTAAAATTTCGTTTTTCTTATTTATTTGGTTAATTATCCTTATTCCTCTTAGACCATTTTTTCTATGATTAAGAACCAAATAGTTCTCAAAAATTTCCATATCTAATAAATGAACATTTTTATTATGAGGAATAATTTCTTTCCAATTAGAAATATCAGTTGCATCATCTGGTGTTTCCATCAGGCGTTTGTTTTCAGCCTTATCATTGGTCAGGATGTAAAACTTATCAGAGTAATGCGCTATATCATATTCATGCCTTTCACCTCTTGGAGTAAAAGAGATAAAGTCTCCATTTGGATTATCCGTATTAAGAATATGATAATCGCTTACCAATGTACTACTGTTCCAAATAATAATAAATTTTCCTGATTTTGATCTGTATACTCCAGTGTAAAATTCATTATCTGCTTCTTTGTAAACTAAAACATCCTTTTCATAACTAGTATTTAATTTATGCCTTAGGATCTTTTCAGATAACAAGGTTACTTTATTCTTTGATGTATAAAAAACTGTTTTATTATCATTTGCCCAAGCTACAGAACCTGAAGTATTTGGAATAGAATGCTCTAAAACCTTTCCTGTAACTAAATTTTTAAAATAAATAGTGTAGAATCGCCTGCTAAGAGTATCCAATCCATAGGCCAACCATTCATTATTGGGACTAACAGACCTACTGCCGACTGAAAAATAATCATAGCCTTTAGATAATTCATTCCCATCTAAAATAATTTGTTCTTTAGCTTCAAGAGATCCTTTTTTTCTACAATAGATAGCATATTCTTTCCCCTCTTCATAACGAGAGTAATAAAAATAACCATTTTCTAAATAGGGAACGGTTTCATCATCCTTAGGTATTCTTTCCACTATTTCATCAAACAACGTTTTTTGTAACAAATTAGTATGAGATAGACTCTTTTGAGTATAATTATTCTCCTGATCAATATAATTAATTACTGCTTTTGTTTGTTCATCACGAATTTTAGATTTTTTTTGTTCGTCCGTTAACCGCATCCAATAATAATCGTCCACTCTTTTATGTCCATGAGTTATTATCTCATAAGGCTCTTTTTTAGCAACGGGCTTAACTAGTTTTTCACTGCACGAACTCATTATTAAAACTCCTATCAAAACAAAAAACTTCATCAAATAACCTCATATTTCTCATTTAAATTTACAAAATATTTAAAAGTATTTTTTTTTAGGACTCTATAATTATAAATGCCTATATATATGCACTTAAATACTTTGAATTACCCCTTGCTTTAAGAGATAAATATAATATAAAATTATCTAGGTCTTCTAAGACCTATAAATGCGGAGTCCTTACTGAATATTACATTCATAAAATGTCTATGGGTTCAGTTTACCTGTTTGATTATAATAGGTAAAATCCCTTGAAACATAATATAATGAGATTATACCTCATCATCATTTTTTTTGGCTGTGGGAATTCTTCAATTGCTCAACAATCAGAAGCACGAGTAAATACCGCTAGAAAATGGGTTAAACGAACTATACTAAAAAGTTTCGACTTTCTTCCATATATTGAATACAAACCATCGATTGTTCCTTCGGAAACTGGGGAGGTTTTGTTAAAAGATCTAAATATTTTTGAAAAAATCACTGATGACCATATACTGTTTGAAGAAAGAATTAATGAAAAGTTAAAAAAAGAAAGAGGTAATCGTATTGATGAAATTTATGATGCGTTTATACGAAAAAGACGTCTTTCAAGAAAAAGAAAAAGAAAAGATCCTATTGAAGAAAAAATTTCTGACATAAATTACATTAGAGGACTAACACAAAGATATGAGTCCTGGTCGCCTAAATGGAGTGAAAAAGTAGATTTAGCAAAAGAAGATCTAACTGTAGACGAAATTGATCTCGTTCAATATGAATTAAGAAGAATATCAAAAAAACATAGACACTTAATTTTTAAGCAAAAAATCTAGAACGTTATGGATGAACAAGAATCTAGTTTGACTTTCATATAATTAATATTATAAAATCGTCTAGTGGAAATTCTTATTAACCTTAAAATAAAGGAGGTGATCAGTTGTCTAATTCAAGTAGTTTGCTGACCTCCAAATTATCAGCAAAATAAATCCACCTTGCTGGCATTGTGAGGTCAGCAGCATAAATAAAAAACGCGTCTTATTGACGCGTTTTTTATTTACAATACTTTCCAATACCTATCAATAAATAAGCAAGAGATGTAATTACTCCAAAGTATCCTGGAATTATTAACCCTCTTTCAAAGCAAGGTCTAGATGCAATTATTGGCAGGGTGATAAATAAAATTGAAGGAGAGTAATGAAATAGAGCTGAAAATGAATGTATATATGAATCTAATTCCTTAGAAAATTGATGAAATATTAATAAAACTGATATAGGAACCATTAACCAACCAATAAAATTGAAAAAGGGAACTCCATAGTAAATACCAGGATATTCCCAACTCCATCTTTTTTCATCTACTGCTAATGGATCAAGGACCAAATCCAGGAACATAACAAAAACGGCAGTAAGTAATATGAAGTAATAATTTGGTAAAGTTTCAAATGGAAAGTTTATTTCTGTCAAATAAATACAGAAGTTTGAACACATGTAAATTATACCAAACCAGGCAACTGGAATTAGAATAGGAACACCGAAAATTAAATATCCTGGCGTATTTTCCTTGTTATAATGATATTTACCTCCAAAAATATATCCTTTTTTTGATCCGATTATTTCAAGAATTAAACTTACAATAAATGTAATGGCTAAAAAGGTTAAAATATTATATAACCCCAAACATACAGCTCCATGGATAACAAAAAAAATTGCTCCCAATACAACCTGAAAAATTCTTAATTTTTCTGCATCTTTATATTTTTTATCAATTTTAGAATTAGATCTTCTATTAACGAACCAACCAATTTCTCCAATTCTAATAAACCTGTATAAGAAAGGAACACTAGTGATTAGGGTAAAAAATAAAAATAAAAATAAATTTTCCAATTCTTCTTAGGGAATAGTTCTTTTCTCATACATGCTGCTGTAATCTATTAAGCACTTATCATATAATGGGATAAGATCTTTTTCTATGGTTACGTGTTTTTTTTGAAAAGGTTCAAACTCTGAAGAGCTTTCTACATTCTTGTACCAATATTTAGCCCAAATGCCATCGGAATTTCTTTTACCTTTGGGCCATTTTAACATTTTCTCACTAAATTTTATACCAACAGAAATGCAAATTTTCTTTAAAGCCTGTTTAGGATTTTTTAGAATATCCTCAACATCGAAAATTGGAGGAGTTAAACCCTGTTCATTTTCTATAAGCCTAACAATATCTATTTGCTGAGAATAACCTAACAATTTTTTATTCGGAAAAGGATATTGCTTATGATAGCTTTGAATTACGTATTTAGGATCACGAATCAAAATACAATTTTGAAATTTTTTTATCCAACTGATGTCACACCCTCTAGAATTATGTTGAGCCATATGCTTTTGATACCAAATTTTCTTACTTCCTGGGATAGGCCCAGTTATCCTTTTAACAATTCTATCCCAATTATTATCTTGTTTTAAAATGATCTCTTCTCTACCAGGGTGATCTAGATTAGTTTCTTTTAAAAAATGTGCATAAAAAGGCTCATCAAGAACTACAGTATCAGTTCGGTTTTCAAATGATCTCATCATAGCAGTAGATAGATTCCTTGGCCCTGACCACATAGCAATATAGGTCTCATCCATTGTTTTCGGCTATATTATCTAATTCTAAGCTATACCACTCCTGAAGCTTTTTTGTTATTATTCCACGTTTTCCATTCCCAATAATTATCTTATCCACAGAAACAGCAGGAGTTACGCCAGAAAAAGTCCCCGTAACGAATACTTCATCTGAAGTATGAACATCCTTTAAAGAAAAATTTTTTTCATAAATCGGAAGATTATACTGTTTACATAATCTGATAACAGACTTTCTAGTGATACCATTCAAACAATATCGACCTGTTGAAGTCCATACTTCATTATTTCTTATAATAAAAAAATTGGTTGAATTGCATGTAGATACAAATCCATTTGGATCTAACATCAAACCTTCATCAACTCCAAGGATGTTTGCTTCAATGCAAGCAGAAATACAATTATGCTTACTTAATGAATTAATATTGGGGTCCTGAACTCTATAATCTCTAATCGTTTCAACTGTACCAATAGTGATTCCATTTATTTTTAGATCCTCACTAGCTTTTTTATGTTCAGGTATGATGACAATTGTTGGTGGGCTGATAGTTACTTTAGGATTTTGATATGGTGTTTTTTTTATGCCTCTTGAAACAATTAATCTAATATGAACATTTGTGTTCATTTTATTTTTTTCAATTGTTTTTAAAATTTCTAGCTTAAGCGATTCTTTTGACATTGGAATATCTATAGAAATATTTTTTGCCCCGTTATAAAGTCGATCCAAATGATCATCAATATGAACTAGAGCTCTTTTATATAGTCTTATACCTTCCCAAACACCATCACCTAAAAGGAAACCACTATCCATGACAGAAACACTCGCTTCTGATCTGTGATGAAATTTACCATTCAAATAAATTTGGATATCTTTATTCCTTATATCATCTATATAATCGTGTGTAGACGGCATTATTTTTTTTCCAGTTTTTGTCTTAATCTTTCAAAAACTATTGCAGAGGTTGCAGCACTAACATTTAGAGAATTTGTGAGACCTTGCATAGGTACAGTTGCTATAAAGTCGCAAGATTCCAATACCTTTTTGCGAATCCCTCTTCCTTCACTACCTACTACAATTGCTGTTTTACCAGAATAGTCTATTGAATACCAAGGTTTAGCATTTATACTGTTTTCAAAACCAATAATCCAAAAATCATATTTTTTTAATTTTTTAAGCTCATTCTTTATATTAGTCACTTCGTAAAATTTCATATTAACGAATGCCCCTTGACTAACTTGTAAAGCTGTATCAGTTAAAGGAACAGAATGGTGTTTAGAATATATAATTCCTTCAATTCCCGCACATTCAGCAGTTCTAATTATCTGCCCAAAATTTTGAGGGTCTTCTACTTGATCCAATACTAGCAAACATGAGTACTCAGCTTTGGCATAATTAGTGGTTTCATCAAAGATTAGTTTTCCGGAAAACATAATGGAAACACCTTGACTTTTAAATCTTGTAGATATTTTTTCATGACTAACTTTTTTAATCAATCTTGGGTTAACTGAAAGTAAAATATTATTTAATTCTTTATCTTTTTCAGCCTTACTATTTTTAATTATTAATATTTTTTGAACCTGAAAACGATCAGACTTTATTATAGAAATTGTACTATTAATTCCAAAACAGGTATAAGATCTATTTTTTGAATCTAGCATATATTAGTTAAGTTGAAGCCAATTATAATTTTACATTAAAATATCTAATTTTAAAATTCTATATTAATTTTCTAAATCAGTATAAATAAGAAGCACGAGTTTTTCTTAAATATGGAATTTTTATTTTTTTATTCAATAGTGAAAATTAACAACTTAATTAAACAATTTTGAGTCAGTCTAAAACTAAAATAATTCACTTTATCGGATCTTTAAATCCTGGAGGAGTGCAAACATACATTCTAAACATAGCAAATTTTGACAGGATTCATAACATTGAAAGAGAAATTTGGACTTTATATAGAAAAGGAGGATTATTACATAATGATTTTCTTAATAAAAATATTAAAGTATCCTCNTGTCAAATTATACCATCAGATAAAAATTGGAGGCCCTATTTTTTATGGAAAAATTTAAGATACCTTGCNGGGACTTTTTATTTTTTTCGACTTTTTAGAAAACTTCAAATNGCGAAACCAGANTTGGTAATACTTGATGAGCCCGCAAGAATATTGACTCATTTTATTGTTTCAAGATTATTAAGTATTCCAATAATTTGGAATATCCACGCAGAGAATTCAATTGTCAAATATAAGATTTTATTTAAGTGGGTATATAAACTTTTTCTCAAGAATAAATTAACTGTCGTTTCAGATTCAAAATATATCTTGTCAAAGAATTTAGCGTATATGAGAGAACACTTATCCCCAAGCTTTGAGGAGATCTCGATAGTGCATGCAACTGTAGACCTTAATAATTTTCTATCAATAAATAAAAGGTTGAAAAGTAACCATCGCAAAGATAACGATATAATAATGGGTTCTGTTGGAAGATTAAACTGGGCCAAAGGATATGATCTTTTGATTAAAGCAATTAGTAATATAAAGGACGATTATCCAAATCTTCGCTTAAAAATAGTAGGTGATGGACCTTACAAAAATATGCTTGAGAAAATGATAGAAAAATATTGTCTTAAAGACAATATTTTCATTTTAGGCGAATTACATTATAGAGAAATAAATAAATTTTTATATTCTCTTGACTTATACATTCAACCTTCAATTTCGGAGGGATCACCAATTACTTTGAAAGAAGCAATGGCATCATCTCTTCCAATTCTAGCATCAACAGCTGGAGGAATTCCTGAGATTATTGAGCATAATCAAACAGGTATGCTTTTTGAGAAGGAGAATGAAGTAGAGCTTGAAAAAGAACTAAGAAAATTTATTACTATGGATAAATCAATTAGGAGAAAGATGGGTCTAAAAGCACAAAAAAGTGCTGCCTATCGTTTCGATATTAAAAAGACAACTTATGTTTTAAAGGATATATACAAGTCCGTAATTAAGAATAGCTATTCCAAATAAAATAAAACATCACATTCGATTAATTTGCCATTTTTATGTTTCATTCTAAAGAAGTTAAAAATTCTATATTTGTTAGATCTAAGGAACCTTATAACCTCATCTAATTCTGATTGCCCTTCATAATTAGCGGCAATGGATATTTCTGTAAAAATTAATTTAATTTTTTTCTCTTCCAACATACGCTTAGCGCCTTTCAAAACTTTAATTTCATTGCCTTGAACATCTATTTTTAAAATGTCGATTTTTTTAATTTTCTTTTTTTGGCAATACTTGTCGATAGTTGTTATTTTAATTTTTACCTTCTTTTCCACCGAAAGTGGACTGCCCTTCCAAAATTCATTTGCATTTTTTGTTGGTTGTAATAGGGAGCTAGATCCTATATTCTTAGTAACATGCATTACTGCATCTTTTTCTAAAGAGTCCCCTATTGCAAAATTATTAGAAAAAGTTCTATCTGTATTCTTAAAACGATTATTAAGGATAGCATACGATTCATCAAAAGGTTCAAAAGCATGGATCCAAGATTTAGGAAAAGATGATTTAAATTGTTCAACGGTATCACCAACGAAAGCTCCAACATCAAAAATTACTGGTTGAGGATGATTTATTAAATCACGAAAATGATAGAAGGGTTCTTTTAGGCTATTTGACTTTTCAGAAGTTCTATGAATTTCATACCCGAAATTTTTTATTAGTTTTGAAATATTATTTTTTATTTTTTTCATGACACTAAATAAGATCATAGAAAACTGAATTATTTATTAAACATAATCACTAGTGGATATATTAAAATTATTACTTTGAATACACTAGTAGAAAAATTGTTTAAAAACAATTTTAATCAATTAAAATAAATCGTAATTAGGTAAGTGGTTGAAATCACTGCTCACTCTAGCTAATTTTGCTCCCGTTTTGGGCCCATAGCTCAACGGTTAGAGCAGCAGACTCATAATCTGTTGGTTCGGGGTTCGAATCCCTGTGGGCCCACTTTATTAAAACAAAGATTGTCTAGGTATTGGTCCACATACTATATTTATGTATCTTATACCCATCAAACATATTTCTGATTTAAAATGAGATCAATATTTACCTCTATTTTGCTTAGTAGCTTTCTTTTTTCAATCCAAGGAGTTATCGTTTTCAATGATGAAACAATTATTGAAGGAGAGGTTAAAACAATTGATAATATATCTGTAGTTATTACTCCTCATGGGTTGAATTTCCCTGAAGAAATATTATTACAAAGTATTGATTCAGTAAAAGTAAATAATGGAATGATTCCTGTCGCGGATGGCAAGGTTTTTTTTTATTATAAAAATGGGGAATTTTCAGAAGCTGCACAAATCAAAAATACTCAAAAATTTAGCGATGAAGCTAGCTATGAATATGTTGAATATATATTAGTTCCCAACTGGAGTTTGAATTTTTATACTGGCTACCCTCTTCCTGCCCCGTTTAGAGGTTCATCATTCGAAGAGTTTGATAAAGGAAATATGCTATACGGGTTATCCTTGGGTAGCCCCTACGGATTTTTTGCTGGTGATTTTTATATGAATGTCATTGCAGAATTTGCATACTATAATTTCGAACAAACTAAAGGGGGGCCTAGTTTTGGAGGTCCAGCTTACCAAATTGGAGTAAGCCCTGGATTTTTCATTGGAAACACAAGCTTTAGTGTTACAGCGTGTACTGGTTTTTATACATCGGATGATTATGATTCAGTCGGAGTAAGTGATGTCACTGGGGATATAATTTATAGTACAAAAAGTGATTTTAACTCTGGTTTTATTTTAGGTGGCAGCGTAGATATTCCGCTTGGAGAAATCGTTTTGGAAAAATACGGTTCGGTCCAACTTTTTAAACCACTTAATATTTTCATAGGACAATTTGTTGATTATAAAATTTTTGATGGCTTTAGACTTAGAGATATTGAAGCACAATTAAGTGCTTTTGAGATGAGAATAACTGGGCGTTCCAATCTTATTCAAAAAAGAAAAAATTCTGAAGGCCAAAACCAGGCAACATATTGGATTGATATGGGTGTTTCTTTCGGATATGAATTTGATTACGGTGGACATCCAAAAATTCCAGACTGGCTTAAATGGCCATTCTAACTTTTTATGATAAATTTTATTTTAATAAAATGATTAAATACTCATTCTTTTTACATTTATGTGCTTTTTCTTTTGCTCAAAACATATACCAGGGCGAAATAGGGTTTAATTATAATGGTACTGTAAGTGGATCTTTCACATCAATTTCCGGAGATTCATTAGTTACTGGACTAACAATAAACCAAGTTATAAATGATACGGCGCAGGTAATTATGGCTTCCATTACACAACAGGATCAAAATGAATTTGATTTGTTCCTAGCTGTTTTAAGAGATACTACGTTTCCAGTTCAGCCACGGATATGGGATATTCCTGGGGAAGGGGATGAAAGCAATCCCTTAAGCCTTGAAAGCATTATTGTTTTTATGCCTCAACTGGATTCCTCTTTTGTTGAAGATGTTTTTGAATTTTTCGATGATACCTCTGGGAATCAAGAACCCGATGAATTATTTAATGATATTTTTTCTTCACTTTCAAATAATTTATATATTGGTTTAGAAGGAAATTTAGGAATTGAGACAGCAACAGACTCAGTTTTGGTTGGAACATTTAATACCACAATGATTAAACCTGCTTTTTATTTTCCGCCACACACTATAAGCATTAGTGACGGAAGCTTTACACTAGAAAATGTAGATGCTCCTATATTAAATACTTACGATACTCCTACTGTAGCTTATCCTAATATTTACTTATTTCCGGCCTATCCAAACCCCTTTAATGCTAAAACCAAAATAAAGTTAAATATTAAAAACCCGATTGAGAATGCTTTAGTCAAAATATATAATTCAAATGGGCAAAAAATTAACAATTTATACTCTGGATCACTAGTATCTGGACTAAATAACTTTTACTGGGAACCAAAAAATAAGGCAAGCGGTGTGTATTTTTTCGTTATTGAAACTCCGTTTTCCATTCAATCTCAGAAACTACTATACTTAAAATAGATGTCTGTAACCACTTTAAGCCATTTTGAGGTCTTAAACGATCTTCTCCTTCTAAAATGGGATAACAATTCTGAAAATGCGATACCTTTGAAGTCTATAAGAGACAATTGCCCTTGCGCACATTGCTCAGGCGAAACCGACGTTTTTGGGAATATATATAAAGGCCCGCCTCAAATAATGAAGGAGGAAAGTTATCAACTTACGGGGATACAATCTATAGGGCACTATGCTATTCGTCCGTTTTGGAGAGATGGACACTCAGATGGAATCTACTCCTTTGAATTTTTAAAAAAACTTTGTGAAACATTTGATAAATGATGAACAAATTTTTCCTCGCCATTCTTTTTTTAAAATTATTATTTGGAAAAACAACCTCCATTCAAGAAATTAAACTTAAAGGAATGATTACGGACCCTAAACAAGAAATTTCCGGAATGGATTGGTATAAAAATAATCTTTTTTTACTACCCGAAAATTTAGGTGGATATCTTTTTACAGTCACCAAAAATGAAGTGCAAAATCAACTCGCTTCTATAAGAGAGGTAATCGAGCCAACAAAAACAATATTTAATACTCCTAATTATTCCAAAATTATCCCAGGGTTTGACGGGTTTGAAGCTCTTGCCTTCGAAGGTGATAATGTATACGTTACAATTGAAGCAGGCCAAAATGATATGATGACAAGTTATATTGTTTGGGGAAGTATCAACCCAAACTCGTATGAGATAACCATTCCTGAAAGTAACATTAAGAAATTTGACACTCCTATTCAGATTGATAATATGAGTTATGAAAGTATAATTTACCATAAGAACAACCTGCTTTTAATGTATGAAGCAAATGGATCTAACCTTAGAAAAAATCCGTATCAGCTATCCGTATCTTTAAATGATTTCTCTATGAATAAAATCAAAGGCTCTAATATTGAGTACAGGATAACAGATGCAACAAAAGTAAAAAAAAATAAATTTTGGGCAATTAATTATTATTGGCCAGGTGATAAAAAAAGTTTAAACCCTGGAATAGATAAATTGAGTAAAGATAAAAAAGCTAATTCCAGCAAAACAATTGAACGGTTAGTTGAATTTAAAATCAAAAAAAATCGTATAAGCTTAACTAATAAAAAACCAATCGAATTGACTTTAGAAGAGGGGGCTTCAAGAAATTGGGAATCTATTGTCCGATTTGGGAGATCGGGTTTTCTTATTGCAACTGATAAACATCCCAGAATGATCCTCGCATTTTTAAAGTTATAAAAGAACTGTAAAAAAGTTAGTCATATGATAAAAATAATCCTTACTTACACTTTCTTATCGTCATTTTTGTTAGGTTGGGGGAAAACAGGGCATAGAATTGTAGGTGAAATTGCTGAAAAATACTTAACAAAAAATGCAAAATTTCAGATAAAAAAGCTTATGGGGCATCATGATCTTTCTAGATTAAGCAATTGGGCGGATGAAATTAAGTCAGATCCCAACTGGAAAATAGCAAATGATTGGCATTGGTGTACTATTCCAGACGGGGAAATTTACGAAAAAGATAAATATTCTGGAAAAGCAGTTGAAAAAATAAATGAGTTTGTAAAAGTTTTGAAAGATAAAAAATCAAATAAAGAAGACAAACAAATAGCTCTAAAGTTTCTAGTTCACTTAATCGGTGACCTACACCAACCTATGCATGTTGGTAATGGTCTGGACAGAGGTGGAAATGATGTGAAGCTAAAATGGTTTAATGCCCCAACTAACCTTCATAGGATCTGGGATTCTGATTTAATTAATCTTCAAGAACTAAGCTATTCAGAGTATTCTAACTACCTCTTACTTGATGAAGACAGAGGTAAAATTAGAAAATGGCAAGGAGATGATGTGCTTACATATATTCATGAGTCAAGAGATCTAAGGACCCAATGTTACGATTTTTCGGGAGAAAATCTGAAGTGGGAATATTTCTATAAAAATAAGGCTTTGCTAGAAAAAAGATTAATGCAGGGCGGAGTTCGTTTATCTGGAGAATTAAATCGAATATTTAAATAGTATTACTTTGCACTTCCTTGGGCTGCAACCTCAGCAGCTCTTTTTTTCATTTCCTCCTCGTCACCTAGATAATAATTCTTAATTGTACTTAAGTTAGAATTCAATTCATAAACTAAAGGCGCACCTGTAGGGATATTTAAATTTAATATTTCTTTATCACTTATTTTATCAATATACTTTACCAGCGCCCTTAGAGAATTACCATGAGCAACAATTAATATTTTTTTCCTCTTTTCTAAATCAGGTTTTATTGAATTGTGCCAGTAAGGTAAAAATCTGTCTACAGTATCTTTCAAGCATTCAGATGCAGGCAGCAAACTCGGGTTTAAATCAGAGTATTTTTTATCAAACCTAGGATGCCTTTTATCATCGAGATCTAATTTCGGTGGAGGTGTGGTATAACTCCTACGCCAAATATGAACCTGCTCATCTCCATATTTTTTTGCAGTCTCGGCTTTATTTAATCCTTGCAATGATCCATAATGTCGTTCATTTAATCTCCAACTATAATAAATGGGAACGTTCTCCGCTCTCATTTCTTTAAGACAAATTTGCATAGTACGGTTAGCGCGTTTTAGTAAAGAAGTATGAACTGCGTCAAATTTGAAATTTTCTTTTTTAAGTAAACTTCCAGCCTGTTTTGCTTCTTCTTCTCCTTTTTTTGTTAAATCAACATCTTTCCAGCCTGTAAATTTATTTTCTAGGTTCCAAGCACTTTGACCGTGACGGAGTAGCACAAGTTTAATCATCTTAATCTCTT
The DNA here is from genome assembly GCA_002694025.1 of Fidelibacterota bacterium. The sequence continues at coordinate 13,143 of NZKX01000007.1, forward strand.
CTATATTCTAAGTTTTAAGGCTAGCAATTTCCTCATGTTATACTTATTACAAAAGATATTTTTCTTTAGATTAAATCATCATGTGTGGTAGAAAAACTCTTTCAAAAGACATAGCTTCGATCATAGAAGAAATGGATATTGAAGAATGGGAAGCTCATGACTATAAACCAAATTACAACATTGCCCCCACTGACTTTTCGCCTGTTATAATCAAAGATGGAAAGAAAAAAGCTAAGATGATGAGATGGGGCTTAATCCCTGCTTGGTCAAAAAACGAACAAATTGGTTCAAAAATGATCAATGCACGGTTAGAAACAGTATTAGAAAAGCCGTCATTCTCAAGTTTGGTACACAACCAAAGGTGTATCGTAATCGCAGATGGTTATTATGAATGGGCTAAGCCAAACAATCAACCCTATTATATTTTTGATGAAAAAAATAAAATTTTGCCTTTGGCTGGTTTGTGGACTAGCTGGAAAGATTCTAATTCAAGTACACTCTTTACTTACACCGTATTAACAACTACTCCCGCAAACAATATAAAAAATATCCATAATAGAATGCCTCTTGTTCTAAACCCCCGAGTTATGGATAAGTGGCTTGATT
>NZKX01000037.1 GCA_002694025.1 Fidelibacterota bacterium
CCAAGTTTTTTTTCTATTATTTTGAATTTTTTTATAGTTCTCAAGCTGACCATAGAGGAAAGCTGCTAATAAATCTGAAAGTCTAAAAGAGGAGCCATAGTCAACCCAGGAGTACTTGTTTATTTTTCCTTTAGAAAACTTTTGGCGATTTGTCCCTTTGTCCATAATTACTTCTGCTCTATCGAAGTAGTCTGAGTCATTTATAAATAACGCTCCTCCTTCACCACATGTAATATTTTTTGTTTCATGAAAACTTTGAGTAGCAAATTGACCAAAAGTTCCTAAATACTTTCCTTTGTATTTTCCAAATAACCCATGAGCATTGTCTTCTATAACAAATATATTATTCATCTTAGCAATTTCAATTATTGAATCCATCTCACATCCAATTCCTGCGTAATGAACTGGAATTATAGCTTTTGTATTCTTTGTAATAAGTGATTCGATCTTACTTTCATCCATATTCAAGGTGTCTTTTCGAATATCGACAAAAATAGGCTTTCCGCCTCTTGAAATAAAAGCATTCGCAGTCGACACAAATGTATATGAAGGTAAAATTATTTCGTCTCCTGGTTGAATATCAATTAGATATGAAATGGCTTCTAATGCATGAGTACAGGAAGTAGTTAGAAGTGATTTTTTGATTCCTATCACATTTTTTAAATAAGCATTACATTTTTTCGTAAAAGCGCCATCGGCGGCAATATGTTGGTTTAAAATTGCTTCTTGAACATATTTTAATTCACGTCCGACAATCGAAGGGGTATTGAATCCTATAAAGTCCAACTTTAGTCCGTTCTAATACTCTTACAAGACATATTAAACGTTGTAGATATCCTGCAAAAAAATCTCGGTTAATATTTGATCTGGTTATAACGATACATTTCAAGCATATCAGTTGGGATACCCCAATTAATTGCACCAACATCATCATGAAGTTTTTCAAGATCATCTTTATACTTATTTCTTAACTTATTTTCTGTGGTATAAAGACCAGGGCTAAAACCATGTTGATAAGAAGCGCTCATAAGGTGCTTTACTGACTTTTTAATTGCTTGTTCTCTTGTTAGAGTCCTGATATGATTTCTTTCTGGGTGAAACCATTTATATTTCTTGTCAACTTTTTCTCCAGATAACATTGATGATAATATTTTGGACAATAAAGGTGCTTGGTGGAAACCATCTCTCTTAGTACCTGATGCAATATACAGTCCTTCTACAGAGGTCGGGCCAATTAGAGGATATGTATCTGCACTTGTAGGTCTCCATCCAATATTTATTTTTTCTAATTCAGAATTATACATTTTTAAGTTAATTTGATTCTTGACATTTTCTAATAAGGATTGAACTTCTACAATTCTTGGTTTAAAAATAGGGCGAGGCGAAATTAAGTTTGTTGCTCCAGCTACGACTTTATTTGTTGAATCTCTTGACATAAAAGGAGATGCATATATTCCACATGCGAGACCTCGGTTGGGAGTTCGTATACAGTTAGATAAATATTCTTTTGGATTTGAAATTAATACACTAACACCGACTCCATAAAATATTCGAGGAATGGTTATATCAATTTTACTATCACGTAATAAATCAGTTACATTAGATCCTGAAGCTAAAAGAAATTTGTCACCTGAAATTTTTTTGCCTGAGACTAATGTTAAATGGTCTAATTTATTATTCCTTTGATTTAAAAACTTCACATTTTCATTAACAAAATCAACTCTTCCATCGTTGCCTAAATATTGTTCCAGTGAATTAATTGTTGAATTAGGATTAATCCATCCTTCATTCCTTATAAAAATAGCATGATTAGTTCGATCTTTTTGATTAGGGTAGTATCCAGGTATGTCTTGAGGCTCCACAGGCTGATATGGCTGATCATATTTTTTTAAGGCTTTGATAATTAAGTTATAATTTTCATCATCATATGAATCAGCAGACGTATTGTTTATTAAATATGTACCTAAGCCACCATCAAGAATTGGATTTGGATGTTTAGTTTTTTGGATATCCTTTAATTGAGAATATTTCTTTATAAATGCAGGCCATAAATCTGTCGCTTTTATGCTCATTTCAAAGCGAAGTTTATTATACTTGTTGGAAAAAGTATCTTCATCTACTTCACAAAAAGAGTTTAGCATTGCTGCTGCTGCTAAAGTCGCAGAACCAACTCTCTCTTTTGCTCCGATAATTGTGATTTTAGAAGACGAAGATAGGTTTTCAAGCAATCTAAAAGCAGTTGATAAAGATATTATTCCATTTCCTATAAAAATATAATGCATTTAGACAATTTAATATTTAATCATGTAACATAGACCCGGATAAAATTCTGATTGAATTAGTTTATGACTCTGTTTATTTTGAATTTTTTCAAAATAAACTTGTCCTTCAGCAATGATTGACCCCCTAGTCAGTTGCCAAAAAGCCAAGATCCCGCCAGGGACTAATCTTTCCCATAATTGATCAATAACTTTATTCAAAGGCTCAAAAGAATTAATATCTATAAAAACTAGAGACAAAACTTGATTCGGATGCTCTAAGAAAAAATGGGGTATAGTTTGAATACAATCACCAATTATGATTTTATGCTTAGAATTATTATGTCCCATTGCATTACTTTTTTCGTGTTCTATTAATAATTTCTCTAAATAATTAGCATATTCATCACCAACTGAATAGGTACCATTTTTATATATATTTGATTTTTTATCTTTTTTAGAGAAACCCTTGTATCCTTTAAACGTATCAAACAAAAAAATTCTTCTATTGAAATTTAATGGTTCATAAATAGCTCTTAAGTTTTCACAAATTACTGCCGTTTGTCCTCGCCACGTTCCAACATCAAATATAGATCCAGGTAAAGTTTTTATTTTTTTGTAAATACTTTGAATACCGAAAATTCTCGCAAGAGAAGAGCCTCTTAAAAATAATGGAAGGGATCTCTCTTTTTCCTCCTCTGAGCCATTGAATTCTTTCATCATTTGAAATATTTTTTTTCTACTATTTAAACTGTGTTTATCAGAAAAACTTAGTATAGAAGATTCATGTTGTTTTTTTACCATAAACTAATTTCCTATTTCCTAACGATAATTGTGAATTCATACAAAGAGTAATTATCTAATAACTCGATTTGTTGTGAAAAGTAATTTGAACAATAATCAAAAAAATAAACCGGGTCAGCGTAATATAGTTTTTTTTCCCTTCTTTTCTTTTCTGCCAAATTTGACAGCATATTAAAAGAAAAACCCTTATTTGATATCGAATTTATTTCTTCCAATGTATTAGTGATATAATCCTTCCATACTTCTTCTGAAAAATTCATCTTCACATTAAAGATACCACTTGATAAAACATAATCAAATTTAATTTTATTATCTAAATGTGTATACCATTTACATTTAGCTTTTAAATCCATCTCCTTGGCTTTAAAGATCATTTCATTTGAAATATCATAGCCAGTATATTGAAATTGATTGTACAATCCATTCATATAATGATATAAAGCTCCGTATCCACATCCATAGTCAAGCAAGCTAAAATTGGTTTCTTTTCTTTTTATAATCTTTAAAATTTTTTTAAACCTCAGTGATTGAGAACTAAGAGAGTTCCAGTCTACACCTTTATAATTTGGTCCATGTATTTTAAGTTTAGAATCATAATATTTTACAATATTATTTAGTAAGTGATTTTTCAAACCTAACTTAGTGTTTATTTAAATGTTTTTCGATTATGTAGAGAGGCCTTTCTTTTGTTTGTTCAAAAATTTTAGAAATATACAATCCTAAAATACCCAAACTAATCAATATTAATCCCGTTGAAAATATAATCAATATAACAATGCTGGGCCAACCTGTTTGATATCCACTAATAAAATATTGAACAATGATATATATTATTGAGAAAAAACCAAACAAGGAAAATAAGCAACCGATATATATAGATATTTTTAATAGTCTATCTGTTTGCGATGTTAAACCATTTAACGCTAAAGTGATTAACTTGTTTATAGAGTAGGTTGATTCTCCGCTATATCTTTCATCATGTTCAATAACAATACTGGTTTTAGAAAAGCCTAACCATTTTATTATTGCAAGATAATGCCTATGGTAGTCATTTATTTTTAGGAAAGCATCAATGACATCTCTTGATATTAGTGAAAGAGTGCCATTTTGAGATATCTTGGTATTATCATTTAAAATATTTAAGAAACTGTAAAATAATTTTGATGCTACATTTTTAAAAAAACTATGTTTCCTTTTTTTTGCAATACTTAAGACTATATGATATCCCTTAATATGTTCTTCTATTAACTGATGAAAATACTTGGGATCTTCTTGTAAGTCGCAGTCTAAAACTATTGCAACTTTTTTCTTTGATACTTTTAATCCAGCAGAAATAGCATACGCTTGCCCAAAATTTTTTGAAAGTTTAATTCCCTTTAGATTACTATTTTTCTCACACAATAGTTCTATTTGTTTCCAAGAACTATCAGTACTTCCATCATCAACCAGAATAAGTTCATAATCATTAGTTATTTTTTTAATTTCTTTTTCAACTCTTCTAACAAGCTCATTAATAATATTTTCTGCTTCATAAACGGGACTAACTATTGATACACTAATCATTTTAATCACCGCTCCTAAAATTTTTGTACGATTTTAAAAATTTTTTTGCGTTTGGACCTTCATTAAAAATCAAATCTAAAATACTAACTTTATGTTCAAATGGTGGAAAAAGTTGATGGTACGCTTGATAATTATCATAATTAAACCATTCAATCTTTATCCCTTCTTTTACGAATTGATTTTGGTCAATATAATTTTTTGCAAGCGGACCAGAAACATATGTACTTGCATCAGATTGTTTACAGATACTAAGGATCCTTTGATTGGCACTTTTTGCATCCAATTTATAATCCATTGACCACTTAATCTTAGTCTTAATATTCAACATTTTATTTATGATTTGTATAAAAGAAAAATTTATTTGGTTTAAAAATACATGTTTATTATCTAAGAATAAGGGCTTAAACACATCTTTATATATTTTAAAGAATTTGGTTTTTGAATAATTGTGCGAAATTTTAGACCAGTGAATTTTACCCCAATTCTTATTAGCTATTTTTGTATCTTTGATCTTTTGAAAGTATTTTCCTTTTACTTCTACTGGAATTGTTAGCCATTCAAGCCCGCTAGGTGTTTTAATTTTATTTCTATTTCTCCAATCTCTTTTTGTGAATTGACAGTCGTCATAAATAACAAATTCATCAACATAGCTAATTAAATCAAAGTAACCTTTCCATGGTATGTAATTTGATTGGACAACTCCGATTTTTTTTTCCTTCTTTTTATTCATGTTATAATATAAAATAATTCTTTAAAACCAATCTATTTTTATTAACCTTTAAAATCTATCGCATTTTAATGATTTTAATAATTCTAGGTAACACTTCAAAATTTTTACATTTAAGAAGACTATTTAGAATTTATAAAATAGGATCATAGATTTATTTTTATAAGTAGGCACACCAATATTTTTGACGTAATATCAAGATTGAGTGAAGTTTTTTAAAAAAATAAGATCATAAATTGAAAATTAGTTTTGATCATTCATCAAATATTACCTGCCACAATCTCAATTATTTTTTTAGTTCTTTACTATTATTTTATTGGTTCTTTACTATACCCTTTTATTTTTTCAAGTAAGAAAAATTATGATAAACAAATAAATCAAAGTTTATTTTTAGGTCTAATATCGAACACAACGTTTCTATACCTTTGGAATTTATTTTTCCCAATTAATGAAATAGGATTTGTTGTTTTTATTTTAATTTGTTTTTTTATTGGAGTTAAGTATAGAATTATAAAAAATATTAGGAACAATATAGTCAGTTATTTTATAAAGTACATTCCTTTCATTTTTTTAATTTCTACATGGCTTGGTTTTTTATCAAACAATATGATTGGTCCATATGATCTGGGTTTATATCACTTGCAAGTTATCAAATGGGCAGAAAGCTTCCATGTTGTCAAAGGGATTGGGAATTTACATAGCAGGTTAGGCTTTTCATGTAGTAGTTGGTTGCTTTCTTCGCAATTTAATGTAGTTTTCAATACAAAATTATTTTTATGGACCCATGGAGCGATCTACTTGATAATTGGTTTTATTAATTTTCTTTACCTACCTGTTTTTTCAAAAATTAGAATAAAAAAATCTGAGAAAATTATCAGAATTTTTTATTTACCTATGTTGGTTAATTTATGTTTTTCAAGTTTCCCAGGGACTTCATCAGATTTACCGGTTTTTTTATTTACATCGATTATTTCAATATATTATTTCCGTTTCATAGCCTATAAAGAAAATGGCAGTATAAATATGATCTTTTTATTGGCAGTGCTAGGATTATCAAGCAAACTTACTTTTGCAGCGGTAATAATAGGTTTAGGCTTTCCATTAATTTTTATAATGATTAAACAAATATCAAACATAAATTATTTAGCAAAAGGTATTGTGCTTTTATCTTTAATAACTTTTATCCTATGGTCTTACAGAAATGTTATTATGACAGGTTACCCCTTTTATCCTTATAATAAAATTTCATTTCCGGTTGAGTGGAAAATGAATCAGGCAACGGTAGAAAATATTAAAAATCAAATTACCATTTACTCTACAGGATACACCGATATAAAAAAATTAAAATACAAAGAACGTCTTAAGTGGTATTTAAAAAAAATAACAGTACAGCACAGAAAAATTGAAATTTATTATCCAATTATTATTGGAGTCTTTGGATTGCTTTACAGTCTTATTTTTATAAGAAAAAAATTTCACGAAATCGTTATGTTAGCGTTGCCATCAGTTTTTCCAATACTATTATGGACGCAAATACCTGGGAGTAGATTTTTTTCTTCGTCTTTTTGGTGGTTTGGAATAGCCTTTATTGTCTATCCATTAACTAAAATGATGAAAAATCGTAATTATAATTACCTTTTTTTATTAATAGTTGCCTTTTCAATTTCAATTCATGTTTTGGATAGGCTTGGGTCTCCCAAAAATTTTTTTCCAATGAATATAAAGTCAGAGATACCAGATATCACCACAAAAAAAAATATAACTAATCAAGGCCTAACTTATTTCTTACCAAAGGATGATTTATGTTGGGATAGCCCGCTTCCTTGCTCGCCAGAGCCAGAGTTTTGGCTAGAAAATGTTGTTCAAATTACTGACGGTAAAATTTGGGAAGGATATAGAATTAAAAAATTAAATCAATTAGATGATAACATTAACTAAAAATATACTTTTAAGATATCCATTGATTCTCAAAATAATGTTAAAATCAATAAAATTGTCAGAATAAATAAAAACCCAAACAAATACTTGCCTGATATATTAAAATAAAGAATGTGATAAAATGCAGCAACGCCATCTTTCCAGGTTATCTTTTTCCCTTCTTTGTACGTTCGCCCATCATATGAGATAGGCATTTCATACACTCGAAGATTTGCTTTAGCAATTTTTGCTGTAAATTCAGGTTCAAATCCAAAACGATTAGATTTTAGTTCAAATTCTTTTAAGATGCTTCGTCTAAACATTTTATAACAAGTCTCCATATCAGTTAGGTTCAAATTTGAGAAAATATTTGACATTAATGTTAAAATTTTATTTCCAATGTAATGCCAAAAAAAAAGAACGCGGTGAGTTCCTCCGATAAAACGGCTTCCATAAACGACATCTGCTTTATTTTCCATAATAGGCAAAATTAGGTTAGAATATTCTCTTGGATTATATTCTAAATCAGCATCTTGGATAACAATAACATCACAAGTCGCTAATTTAAAACCCGCCCTCAAAGCACCTCCCTTGCCGATATTCTCTTTATTTTGATATGTTTTAACGACAATCTCACTTTTTGAGATTTCTTTTTCGACTAGTTCTTTAACTTTTTCAAAAGTACCATCCGTTGAACAATCATCTACTAAAATTATTTCTGTAACTAACTCATTATTATAAACCTTATAAAAAACTTCTTCAATAGTTTCAAGCTCATTAAAAAATGGTATTACAACAGACAAAGATGGTGCTTTTGTATAATTTTTCATTATCGATAATTAGTTCCTTAATAAATTAAAAAATCCAATTTAAATGTCTATTTTTATTTTTATGTAATTCTATATTTTTTTCATTAAAGAAAAATTGTTTTGGGATTCGACTATTTCAAAATACGGCCTAATCCCACTTAGGTTGTCTAAGAACCTATTTTCTAAAATTATATAATTTGGTAGTGAATTAGATTTAGCAAGGTCAAATATTTTATCTTTTTTTAAATGAAAAATGTAAGGAATCCTTTTATCAAATTTTTCTTTAAGCATTATCCAAAATGGATAATCCCAAGCATCACCACCTAAATGATAAGCAACAGAATTTTTAGCAGACTTATTATTGATAACAATGCCATCAATGAGCTTTTGATATTCTTTAAAGAGTTCAGGACGATTATTAAAATAACCTACAACTCTATCTTGATAAAGGATACTTTGACTATTCATAGGTAAAAAGGGTCTAGACTTATTGTAAAAAATATATGGGAAGGCTCCAATAAACATTAGAAAAAAAACCGAATAAATAATATTCCTTAGATATTTTTTTTTAAGTAGTTGATTTATTACCATAAAAACAAAAGGCGTTGTGATTATTAGCAAAGAAAGAATTTTTGCTGTATAAGGTTGCCACTTAAATAATAAGCAGTAAAGAAATATAGATATTAATGAAATCCAAAACGAGGTCATCTGTATCTTTTTAAATTTCTTAAAAAAAAGGATACCTCCTACAAAAAGTAATGTTATTACTATAGTGTGAATGAAATTACCGGCAGCATCTTCATGTAAAGAGAAAAATGGAGGTCTGAAATCACTATCCATAAAGCTAGTTTTAGGGTCACTTAATTTATTACCTAAGAATACTTGAACTAAACGATACAAATACCAATTTAACAGGTCGATATTACTTCCAAGTTGGAATGCTAAATGGCGAATCAAGTTAGAGAAGATAGTAAAAAATGAAAAAGTTTCATTTGCGTGTATTTGGTTAATATCAAGGCCTAGAAAATCGCCGTACTTATAATAAGTCCTTGTATAGTGGGGAAGATTAATTAGTAGAGAAATAGAAAAAATAATAATTGATCTTGAAATTATAGTTTTCTTGGAAAATGAATTTGTATAAAAAATTTGGTAAAGGAGGTAAGTAATACCTATTGAAAATAGGAATACATAAGACGTTCCTTTTGTTAAAACACCAAGTCCAAGTGCGAGACCTGATAAAAGAAGATTTAATTTGGAATGTGAATAAATTCCACAAAGTTGATAATAATAAAACAGTAGGATAAATGTTGATAAAACAAGATCATTCTGAGTGCTTGAAGCTTCCAATATTACAATTGGCATGGAGGAGATAAAAAAAGCAGAGAGTAACTGTAAGGTTCTATTTAGACCAAATTCTTTGCAAATTAGTGAGACTGTCACCATATTAATGATATAACATACCCATTGTACCAGGTTAGCAAACAAATCTGTGTCAGATAAAATTTGTGTGTGAAGTATAATAAATTCACTTAATGGCGAAAAAAGGTTTTGTCTAAAATTATTTGTATCAAAAAAATGTATTCCACTACCTTGTATCCAGTATTGAATTCTTGAAAGATGATAGCTCATGGAGTCCCAATTATTTGGAGGTGAAGTTGTACCTACGATTAAAGTCATAATAGAAATAAAGGTAATTGCTATTAAAATTGATTTATCAATTGTTTTTAATGATACAAAATTAATTTTTGGGAAATTTATGTTTGGCGATAAAGAGAAATATAAAATTGAGAAAAATAAATGAAAAAAAAATACAGTATTGCTATTTAATTGATAAAAGAATGATAATAATTCTGTAATAAAAAAAATCTGAAAACACAAAATTAAATAAGAATTAATAAAGGCAATACGAGGTTCATACTTTTTATTGAAAAGAGAATAAAGCAAAAAAAATGCAACAGGTAAAATTAAAATCAATTCATTACCTTTTTTGTGTTTATTTAAAATTTTTGTTTTAGCAGGTATTCAATTTTAAAGAATATATAATTAATAAAAAGTTTAAAATACTTAAAGAGAAATAGGATTTTTACTTTTAATTAAAGAGCTTGAATAATCTTTGGTAAATAATAATTAGTTATATAATCTGCTTGTAAATGTGAGTAAGAATCTTCTTCAATAAAAATGTCTCTTATTTTTATTTTATCCATTAATTTAATATTGAAAGGGTTCACTAAAGTGATTTTATCTTTATACTTAGATTGTGCAATGTTATTAATTATAATATCATTTATATCTAAAATATAATCGCCACTTAGATGCTTTTTATGTGGATGAGTTACCAATAGAAGATTTTTTGTAACCGGGTCAGAGAAAACATTATTTATATATTCTGTGAAAATATCATCCCAGTATTCAATATCATTTTTACTGATATTGTTTTTCAATATTCCAAGTATATCATCATAGCCACATCTATTCTTCGATGTTTTCATTCTCTTTACAATTTGTTTATTTAATAATTCATATTTTATTAATCTTAGAGTAAAGGGAATATTTGAAGTCAAGACTTCGTATTTACTAAAGAGACTATGTAGTGTATAATATCCTGGTTGCCCGGGTTCAACAGGTCTTACAATTACTTTACCATTTATTATATCTCTCAAATCTTTATATCTACATAATTCATCACCTAGATCAGTTTGATCTATTATCGCAACTATTGTTTCTGGAAATTCTCCAAACTGAAACCTTATTGCGTTTAGTTGTGCACTCATTAAACTAGGACTATAAGATGAAGTTCCTGCCAAGAGGAACTGAGTATTTTTAACACCTAATAACATATCTATGTTTTTTTGGTCTCTTTCAAGATATTCAGCCCAGGAATCTCCCTGGATAAGAATTTGTTTGTCTCCAGTACCAATTTTGTTGTAAATAAGAGAACTTAAGTTATCGGTTTCAACATTAATATGTCTTTTTAAATGATGTAGAGTCTTGACATTGGTATTAATAAAATCATTAACTTCTTTTTTATTTCCTAATTTATTTATACCATATTTTAATTTACCTTTGACCTTTCGATAAGAATATGTTTCTATTAAAATTAGAGAAAAGAGTACAGAGGTAAATAATAATAGTATATTTGTTTTATTATTTGACATTTTTACCATTTGAACCAATTAATTATATTACTTGATTTGAATATTTAAAAAATTTTTTTAGAACTAGAAGAGAAATCAAATTCTCTAATTTAACGTCTTTAAATTGTTTAACAAAGCGATGAGCATTTTGTATAATTTTTAGACTCATTTCAGTATTTTTTGAATAGAAAAGTATTTTTTCTTCCGCGTTAGAAAAATCATCTTCTACCTGTATGTAATGAAAGTCCTTAATTAATCTCCCTTCCATAAACCAGGTTTCATATTTTGGTTTAGGCATAACGCATAAAGAATTTGATGACATAACCCATTTGATACTTGTTGCTGTATCCGCACCTTCAATACAAAAAATAAATTTATAATTAAGTTGCTCATTAATAGGCATATATCCTTTAAACCAAGGTTCCTTGGTTTTCGGATTATGCTGGCCAACATCAAAAATTGAAACATCGTGATAGTTTTTTATAAAGTTAAGTCTAGTTTTAGAGTTTTTGGAGTTTCCTCGCCATACGGCCATATCTTTTTTCTCGATAAACTTTTTTTTATCTTCAAGAAAATAAAAATGTCTTACTTTATTAAGGTTCATAATGACAGAATTTTTATTGTCATTTACTGGTCTGCTTTTGACTATTGTAGGATTTGAAAACCTTTCTGTAATATCGCCAAATTTTAATTTTACTTTGAAAAAAGAAGGGAAATAGGATAAGTAATTATATAAGTCAAAAAAATAAGTAGTCCTTTTTTTAATTTTCTTTTTTTCAAAAATTTTACTCTTGAATTTCTCAATTTGACTATCGAATAAATCATTTAAATCGAGTGCATCTTTTTCTAATTGAAATGGTTTTTCAATTTTATTATAGTAATCAACTCGAGATAGTAAATATTCAAGATTATAATGATTTATTCTACTTAATTCGTAATCAATACGAATTCTATAAAAATATCTAGGGATGAACAAAGTAAAACAGTTTAACAAATAATATTTGATTTTTCTTTTTTGGATTACATATCTATTCATGGCAGACGTTGTTCAATTCTATTAAGTAAAAAATGTTATTTGATTAAACTTTTTTAGTTTTTTTCAAAGAAAACGCTTTTAACAGTCAGCATTTTCTTATTTTTCCATCTTTTTTTTTAATTACTATCAGGTTTGGTAGAAGAGTGGTGCGAAATAATTTTCCATTTTGTTTTAACTTTTAAGAAAACAAATGAAAACCTTGCTTCAATTTTTTTACCATCTACCATAAAGTTATAAAGACCAGAGACAGTAGAGATTGATTCAGTTTTAGATTCATGTTGAGTAATTATTTCAACATTTACTTTTGATTTTAATAGATCTTTAAAATAATCGAANATTAGATCCTTACCAATTCGNTCAATATTAGANAAAGTTCCAAGCAATATTCCATTTTGATGGTANAGATTTGCAACTTGNTGAGCATCATTAGATTGAATTTTTTTAACCCAAGTATGAAGCATATTAACCATAAATCAAACTCCTTTTTAATTAGTAAGCTAAACTCATTAAATACCTAGTTTGTAAAGAAAGGTTTGCTGTTAATGAAATCATTACACCTATTAACATAAGTAGCATTAAATTTCCATTCTTAATTAGTTTAGTCGTAAAGTTGTGTTTTTTCGAGAAAATAAAATTGTGCAAATAAGGAATATTATAAGGATGTAAAATAAAAACAATTATTATTAAGTATTAATCAGGTGTGCTTAATACTCTGATAGCCCACTTTTCGCCGTTTTTCATAGTCAAAACGCCAGAACCAGAACGTTTCCCATCTACCCAGTTTCCCTCATAAATATTACCTGATTTCCAAGTAAATATTCCTTTACCATACTTTTTCCCATTTTTCCATTCACCAATATAGACATCACCATTATTATAGTAATAGGTCCCCTCACCATCAAATTCATCTAAGGCCCATCCTCCTTCATATCTAGATCCATCATCCCAAAGCATGGTACCTTGCCCACTCTTTTTACCATCTAACCAATTTCCTTTATAAGTTCCTATTCCATCCCAGGAGTAATGACCAAATCCATTGATATTACCATACCTCCATTTCCCGGAAAATTTATTACCATTTTCAAAAACTAGAGTAGTGTCAATTATGGCATCATTATTCTTCGTTCTTGTTGGTATTGCTGGGTTCCCATATATATCTATTATTGGTGTATGAGAAAATTTAATTTCACCTTCAGGGTCTGAATTCTCCATTATATGACTCACCGTCCAAATAAAACCCTCTTTATTTTCAGCTACTGTTTCTTTGCCATAAATAGTAAAAGTCGCCTTTTGAATTTTTTCATCTGCCTGAAATTGTATTACTATTTCATCACCTACCATGGCCTTTGAAGGATATCCGTTGCTTGATTCAATAGTCATTCTTGATATAATTGGAAACGTTTGATCAATGATAATTTTATTTTCACTAGGGGTACCGTTTGTGTAATTACCCGAAATGTCTCTGATTATTGACTTAATATCTATATGTCCACCTTCTTTAAAACCATTGATTGATTCTATAATTATTTCTCTTATGCTAATTGATTTTTCTTTTCCAAGGTCATCCGAAACGATTTTAATTGGACGACTAATTCTTTCCCAATTATTCGCACCAATCCTGGCCCAAACTTCTAATTCTCCATTAATCAATGTTGTATCACTTTTTTCAATAGGAGTGTTAACTGTCAAATGCGTATTAGTCGAATTCCAACAATTTTGAACAATATTCCCACCCCCTGATAGAACCGGTCCAGTGATAAAATCTGAAGGAGGTTTTTTATCAAAAATAATTTTATTACCGTTAGTTGATGATGTTACTACTTTCCCTTTATTGCCAGAAGAATCTGAAAAGCTAATTTCAAAATTTACAATCCCGTCATTATCAGAGTTATTAAAAACATAACTTGCATAAAACTGTTTTGCTGTTAGATCTGTATGATTTACTAACTTTCCATTAATTAATATTTTTTTATTCACAATTCCTTCAGATGCGGATGCTTTAAGTACTAACTCATCTCCAACTGACGCATAATTAGAGTTTTTATTATTTGTAGTTAATTCTACTTCTACTAGCGTTGGGATTGTTTTATCTAGAGTAACTTTACTTCCATCATTGGTGTTTATAATTACAGTTTTAGAGCCGTAACGGCCTTCCCTATCAACTAGCTCTTGGCTATCTAACAAAGAGGATATCGAAAACAATAAGATATTGATATATTTAATGTATGTCTTCAAGACGAGGTTAATTTACAAATTTTTTTTATAGTTTATATTATATCGATCAAGTTATCGTATTTTTAATTTCTTAATTCTCTTTTGAATGCTTAGATAAAAAATGTTGTTTTTAAATTTTTTATTTAAATAAAGATTTATCTGCCTGTTAAAATATTTTACCAATAACAATATCTTTTTTGATTTTTAATATAACTTTTTTTACAAAGAAAATACGAATGAGAGTTTTATAACCAAAAATTTCAGTGAACTATCTTTTTAATAAACGATTGCTAAATTTGGAGGTTAGAAAGATTACAATCTAAAGTAACTATATTTAAATAAATTAAAGTTATGATAATATCGTAAATGATTTTAAAAATTAGAAAATATCACATAACCGACTTGAGTTCTATTTATAGAATATGTCTTCGTACTGCAAATAATGGTAGTGATGCTACTTCACTTTTAGATGATCCAGATTTACCGGGACATATATTTGCAGCGCCTTATGCTATTTTCGAGCCGAATCTATGCTTCATACTATCAAAAGATTCAATTCCTTCTGGCTATATTTTAGGCACACAAAATTCACTTGATTTTCAAAAAAAATGTGATGCCAAATGGTTTCCTGAACTACAAAACCGATATCGTATTCCAGATAAGAATGATGAATCCCTACAGGCTAACTTAATAAGGTATCTTCGCAAAAAGAAAAAATTGATCAATAGTTTAGATAAATATCCTGCTCATTTACACATTGATATTTTACCAATTGTTCAAGGTATGGGGTATGGTCGTAAATTAATTGAACGTTTTTTTGATCAATTAAGATCTTTAAATGTGCAGGGAGTTCATCTTGTTGTTAGTAAGAGCAATAAAAAAGCTATCGGCTTTTATAAAAAAGTTGATTTGAAAATATTAAAAACGCATGGAGAAAGTATTGTTTTTGGTAAGAGGCTATAGTTTTCTAATTGGTAAATCCAGAAAACAATTTTCATTTTATCTAATCCATATAGAATTAGATCTTAATATCATATAGACCAAGCGTTAAAGTTGGTTTTAATAAACCATTATAACGAATGGTAAAACAGGCATGAAAAAGATATATCAAAATGAAAAGAACACAAAATATGGGGACTCCAAATATCTTCATGAAGTTATAGAGCCATCACTCCTAAATTATAATAATAATATTATTAAGCTTATCCTAGGCGTTGAAAGCCAGAAGAAATCAATATTGGAATTTGGTGCCGGGAGTGGAGCTTTAGCCAAAATTGTTAGGGATAAGTTAAAAAAACCGCCGATATGTATTGAGATTGATGAATCACTTATAACATTACTACAAGATGATGGTTTTGAAACCTATAAAAGTGCCTTAGATATAGAAAAGAAATTTGACTTAATATATTCTTCAAATGTGCTTGAACACATCAGAGATGATGATAAAATTTTATTTGAATTAAGGGATAAATTAAAAGAGGAGGGCTCATTAGTTTTATATCTGCCTGCATTTCAATTCTTATTTACTGAACTTGATTTAAAAGTAGGGCATTATAGAAGATACGAAAAGAATTCTTTAGTTAATCAATTAAAGCGCTTAGGCTTTAAAATAAAAAAAATACATTACGCAGATTCATTGGGGTTTATTGCAACATTTTTAATTAAAATATTCGGATGGAATACGAAGTCAGGTTTAGGATCAAAAGTTAGCTTAGTGATATATGATAAATTTTTTTTTCACATAAGCAGGTTTCTTGACATTATTGGTTTCAATTATCTTTTCGGCAAAAATATCTTTGTACATGTAAAAAAAGATAAGTAATAATAGTTTCACAAAATATTTACACAATTTCATGCCTGCTCATCATTCAATAGACAAAACCTCGTGCTTATTAATTATCTATTTTTGTGAAGTTTGATTAATAAAAAATCCAAGTGAGGTATTTTTAGATTTGATTAAAGTACAACTCAATATCAAAAAGTAATTTTTTATATCAGTAAGACATAGAAAGTTTTTCGTCGATGAAAATGCAATTATCATCTTGGCTTAAGTCTATCATTAAATGTGATTTTATTTAAGCAATATTATGTTCTTAGTTTTTTTAAAATTTCCTATTTTAATTCTTAGAATATATTTGCCAGCTGAAACTGTTTGTCCTTTATTATTAGTTGCATTCCATTTTATTGATTTAAATCCAGAATTTTGTTTTTCATTAATTAGATTTTTAATCAATCTTCCTCTAATATCATATACTCCAATTTTAACAAAACTATTTGAAAATAATTTATAATTTATTGCTATAGTATTATTAAACGGATTTGGATATGGTGAATAAATTTGCAAATTACTAGGATGGAATAAGGATTCTGAGCTCATATTTGTATTTATAAAAGGGATTCCATTGAAATTTTCGTTGAAAACCTGATTTGATATAGATTGATCTAATCCAAACCAATCTGTAATAATTGAACTATAAACTTGCCTGTAGTCAAATTGGATTTGCGGATTATCATTTTCGTCAAGTTCATTAAAATCTGGATCATGACCAAAAACTCCTGAGTTGATATTTGTACCAAAAATAAATATCGGAGCACTTGTTCCATGATCTGTTCCACCTGATCCATTTTCATAAACTCGTCTTCCAAATTCACTAGTAGTTACAATAAGTATTCTATCAAGTAATCCTAAGGTGTCCATTTCGTTAATAAATACGCTTAAAGCACTCGATAGTTCAGATAATAGAATTTGATGCCTACTTATTTGGTCAACATGTGTATCATATCCATTGTGATATAACCTGTAGAACGGTGTAGATAATCCACCTGTAATTAATTTAGAAGTAATCTTAAATTGATTTCCTATATTAGTTGTTGGATAGGTAAAAATTGTGTTAGGTGCATTTTGTGCTGAATCCGACAGGATTTGACAGTAGTTTAATGCCATATAATCCAATTCTTTTATAAAAGCTAATTCATGACCGCCATAGGTATCTGGAATATTTTGGTTTATGCTATCAACAAAGTTGCCAGTAATAATAGATTCCATTATTTCTGGATCATAAATATATAATCCGGCATTTGATTCATTTGTTTTAAATTCTAAAAGATTAGCGCTATTATACTGAATAGCAAGTGGATGTTCAGGAGCATTATTAGGAAAATTTGGATATTCTGTCTCAAGTAATCTTCCTAGCCAACCAGTTGCTAATTCTACATTTTCACTTGAACCTGTATCCCATATATCAGAAGAACGGAAGTGAGATAGGTTTCCATTTTGATATCCAACGCCTTGCAAAATTACCATTTTTTGCAAATTAAATAACTCTTGCCAGGAATTTAATGCTGGATGGAATCCTAAAGTATCTGATATTGGATGTAATTCATTATTAGATATTGCAATTGAAGGTCTTAAATCATAATAAGATGAATTTTGATATGGTATTAGTGTATTTAATCCATCATTACCACCGTTCATTTTTACGAAAATGACTATTTTATCAGAGTTGATATTTGAATGTCTAAAACTAAAACGACTACCTGATCCCATGAGGTAGGCGGGCAAGCTAGATCCAAATGCAGATAAAGCAATAGCTGATTTAATAAAATCTCTTCTTTTCACGACAATTGAAATTCAGGCAACCGAATCACGTGCTTTAATAAATCTTTAATTCGACTCCATTGTGCATTATAGGCAGGTAAATTAATATTCCAATCATAGGGTTCCGCGCCATCGAGTGCGATATTTAATAATTGGTTTCTTAAGTCCTGCTCAATTGGAACCCCTAAAAATATCAAGCTAAGGTTATCAACTATTTGCTCAATATGATAATTATTATCATCTTCATTAATCAATGAAGATGCAATAAGAGGAACATTTATATAATTACCAAAATTACCAAATGGACTTTCATGATCAACAAGAGCACATAACATTGCCTTACGTGTAGGTAGTGTATTAGAATTTAGCCAGGATCTATAACCTATCCATCCGTTTACATCAGGAGGCTCGAATAAAACCAAACCTAAATGATTTTGAATTTCACCGAAGAAATTTATGTCAAATGGTTGGGTATTCAACTTCATTCTTTTTAAAGAACCTAGATATAGTTGAATTGGATTTTGAATATTGGATCCTATGAAATTTGCATCATAAAAATGATCGCTTAGGAAAAAGTATTCCAGTGCAGGTTTTATTTCATAATTATTAGAGCGTAAAACATTGGCCATTTCATCAATAAAATCCATATCAGGATTTTCATATAAAAACCATTTATATATTTTTTTACATATGTGTATAGCGCAGTTATTTTGCTCTAAAATTATATTAATAATATCGTCTCCTGTCCATTGACCAGTTTGCCCCATAAAGGTTTTATCATCAAAATCGTGCCAATTTGTCCACCATGGCCCCCATCCTTCCATTGTTTCAAAATCATAATTTGTATCTAAACCATTTGTAATATAACCTGTAAAAGCTCGTGAAGCGGCAATAACATCATTTTGGCTGTAATTATCCACACCAAGTGTAAAGAGCTCCATTAATTCTCTAGCAAAATTTTCATTTGGTGCCTCTTTTTTGCTATTCGAGATATCAAGCCAGATCATCATTGCTGGGCCAAAAGTAACTTGTCTAAGCAATTCTTTAAAATTACCCATGCAATTACTTCTAAAAATACTATTTTGCTGAAACATAGCTTGAGGGTAAAAAACTTTAGAGTATGCTGATGCAAAGTAATTATGCCAAAACAATGTCATCACCTCTGTAATATTAAAATAGTCGCCAATCATCCTTTGAGCCCACCACTTTTGAAGAGTTCTCATACGATTATGGTAAGTTTGTATAATCTCTTCTCGCTGTTCTGATGAAAGTGCGTTCCAGTTTGGCAGGTCCTCACTCACCCAATTTCCTGGAGGATCAGGCAATTCTTGATTTGCTAAAATTTGATTTACTGATTCCTCAAATCCTTGATTCAAACAATAATTTATTTCTTCAAAAGAACAACCAGTTATTGTTCGTTTTAATAAATGCGTAGCACTAATGGAATCCCAAACAAAATTTCGAGAATTTGCATTTCTTTTATATAAATTTTGATTAGAAGTCGTTTTCACATTGAGAATATTCTTATTTGTCCAATTCTTTTTTATCAGATCGTGATGTATGCTTTTACTTTCTCTATCTGGTAAATTTGGTTTTGGGAAACCAATTTTACTTATTTTGCTTTTTAAAGTCATTTCAAGACTAATTTTTGAATTTTGAATATGCAAAAAATAACATTAGCAATAAAACGTAAATGTTTAATTAATTTAAGGTAAATCATATTTCACCTAACCTCTACAGGCTGTTACTCTACTATATCTTCCACAAAAATTATTTTTACTTCTTATGATTAAGCTTTCAAGCTAATCGAGAGCTACTAAACAATCCGCGCAGGTTAATAATGCTTTAGGTTCTTGAATACCTGTTAAATTTTGATATAGGTTAGCTAAAACATTAAATGCAATTAAAAACTTAGAATCAGAGGGCGATGTATCAGAATTTTCAAATAATTTTTTGAGGATCATCTTTTCCGGAGAGAGTTCCTCACCATAATATTCAACTTTATAGTCTTCTAATTCTACCATATTAGCAGCATATGTAATTGCATCATCAATGCCTCCAAGTTCATCTATCAAGCCTATTTTTTTAGCGCTAGTAGCTATCCAGACTCTGCCACTTGCAATCGTTTTAATGTCTTCATATGATTGAGATCTTGACGTTGCTACAAAGTTGATAAATCGATCGTATATATCAGCACCCCAGCTTGCAAAAATTTTATCCAAATCATCACTAATTGCTTTAGTTGGATCCCAGCCACCATACTTTGAAGTAACCACACCATCAAAATTCACTCCGATGTAATCCATAGCATTTTCAAATGTTGGTATGGCAATTGCAACGCCTATAGAACCCGTAATAGTTGTAGGTTCAGCAAATATATAATCAGCTGGAGTTGAAATATATATCCCACCAGAGGCAGCATAGTCTCCCATTGAAACGACCACACTGATTCCTTTGCTTTTGGCAACAATTAACTCATCTCTTATCATTTCACTGGCAATTACAGACCCACCAGGACTATTAATTCGAAAAACAATAGCCTTTGTGTTTTTGTTTTCATGTGCAGATTTGATTTGTTTTACTACCCCATCCGAACCAGCAACACCTTGTGAGATAGATCCTCTCATTATCGCACCTTCAGCAGTAATTACAGCTATTTGATTATCACTATATGAAGCGTCATTATTTATTTGTTTTAAATATTCGATATAAGAAATAGTTTTGTGGTTTTCAGTTTTGGATTCTTCATCTAGGCCAAATTCTTGAATCATGTACTGACGAAATTCTGGAAATGATTTTGTGCCATCAATAATATTATTTTTTTTAGCATAATCGATATTTCCTATCTCAGCTTCACCGAAAAATCCGATGTAGTTGTCTGCAAAAGATTGGATGTCATCCGGTCTAATTCCACGCCCACTTGCCATTAATGATTTCATTTCATTCCAAATTGGTTTAAGCAAAGCTTCCCTTTGCATTCTGTCATTTCTTGACATGCTAGTTCTGGTGTTTGGCTCAAGGGCAGATTTAAAATCGCCTTCAGAATAGTTGGTAATATTAATCTTCAGATTATCATATAGCTCTTTTTTATAAGCGCGCATTCCCCCGAGACCTTTAATGTTGATGCTTCCAACAGGATGCATCCATATTTCAGATGCTTGAGAAGCCATGAGATAAGAGGCAGTAGATAAACGATCATTAAAAGCAATTACTCGTTTACCAGATTCACGAAGCGCTTTCAGTTCTTTTGCAATATTGATCGCTGTTGTAGGTCCGGCAAAACCAGTAGATGAAAAATCAATAACAACTGCTGGAATATTTTTATCTTTAGCTGCTTCTCTTATTATTCGTATAAGGTCTCTAGTTTGAATTTGATTAACTGAATAGTTTGTGCCAAGATTATTCAAAAAGTCATAGTTGAAAACTTCTTGATCAACAATAGTTCCTTTTGGGTTAATTAATAGTACTCTGCCATCTGAGTATTTTATTTCGGGCCCGAGGGAAGTTAGTACTCTAATAACTAGAACTACAAAAAAGATCAAAATAAAGGCAGTGGTGATATTTAGCATGATAGTTCTTATTTTATCTAGAAATCGACCGATCCAAGAAAAAATAGAATTGAGTTTATTCATAGGCTCTCTAAAAAATTAGCTTTTACAAAAACGGAATTAAAATTATCACTATTTCCTAAAATTAATAATACATTAATATATTGTGATAGATTGTTTAAAATGCGAATTGGTTAGCCATTATTTAAAGAATCTAAAAAATACATTCGCAATAATGGATAGAATTGCACTTAATAATATCATACTTCCAATAGGAGCAAAAAATTGTGTTGCATTACTTTTGTAGCTAAAATCTAAAGGGAGATTTCCAAACCATTTTACTTTATCTGCGAAGAATACTAAAAAACATCCAATGGTAAGCATAGCAATTCCAGATATAATTAAGATTTTTCCAATTTGAGGCATTGTTAAATCTACCCATCATCCCATAAACAACAAACCCATCTATATAAGGAAAATAGTATTTAAAACTAGCATTATATCAGTGCTTTATGTAAAAATTATTTATAAACCACAACCTCCATACACAATCCCTTACATATATAGCTTTCGTGCACAGCCCCCTTATAATAAGGTTAGTATTTGGGCCTTTTTTATTATGAAAAAGGCCAGCCTATTGATG
>NZKX01000008.1 GCA_002694025.1 Fidelibacterota bacterium
CAATGGCCTTTTTGAGAGCGGAATACAGAGTTTTGGGTTTTTTTGTAGTTTTTGTCGCTTTATTGTTAGGAATTGCAAATTATAATAGCAGTGACTCAAGCTCACTCATCTCACTTTCATTTTTAGTTGGTGCTACAGCCTCTGGTTTGGCTGGGTTTTTAGGGATGACGGTAGCAACAAAATCTAATAATCGTACAACTAATGCAGCACGTCAAAACTTAGAATCCGCTTTAAACATAGCATTTAGCGGGGGATCTGTTATGGGCATGAGTGTTGTTGGTTTGGGTGTTTTAGGCCTAGGCTCACTATTTTTGCTATATAGTAATATTTACGGCAGTGATTTCAACGATATAAAAACAGTACTAAATATTCTATCTGGTTTTTCCTTAGGAGCATCTTCGATTGCTCTATTTGCCCGTGTAGGTGGAGGTATTTATACAAAGGCTGCTGATGTGGGTGCTGATCTAGTTGGAAAAGTTGAGGCTGGAATTCCAGAAGACCATCCGCTAAATCCTGCGACAATTGCAGACAATGTAGGAGATAATGTGGGCGATGTAGCTGGTATGGGGGCAGATCTCTTTGAATCATATGTTGGTTCGATAATAGGATCTATGGTTCTAGGCTCCAGTATACTAGTTATGGGTAGCTTTGATTTGAATTTTATTCTTTTACCTCTTATGATTGCAGCTTCAGGAATTGTAGTTTCAATTTTTGGAACTTTTTTAGTTTCTGTTAAGGAGGGCGGAGATCCTCAAAAAGCATTAAATCGAGGTGAATTTGGTAGTGCAGTAATTATGATTGTTGTTATTTATTTTTTAATTGAAATTTTTCTTCCAGAAATGTTTATCCAAAATGGGAAAAGTTTTACCAGCCATGGTGTTTTTATCGCGACGCTAATAGGACTTTTAGCAGGTTTAGGAATCGGTTTAATCACAGAGCATTACACCGGTACGGGTACCAAGCCAGTCAATTCCATTGCTAAGCAGTCTATGACAGGAGCAGCAACAAACATAATAGCGGGTTTAGGGGTTGGTATGCAATCTACAGCCATCCCAATTTTGATTATTTCATCTAGCATAATAGGAGCATATCACTTTTCTGGCCTCTACGGTATTGCAATGGCAGCACTAGGGATGTTGGCCAACACAGGTATTCAATTGGCTGTTGACGCATACGGGCCAATTTCAGATAATGCTGGTGGAATTGCTGAAATGGCGGAGTTACCAAAAAAAGTAAGGGAAAGAACAGACAAACTTGATGCGGTAGGGAATACTACTGCTGCAATAGGGAAAGGATTTGCAATTGGATCTGCAGCTCTTACAGCTCTTGCATTATTTGCTGCCTTTATGGTTCAAAGTGGTATAAAAAGCATTAATATAGCCGACCCATGGGTAATGGCAGGGTTATTTGTGGGGGGAATGTTGCCATTTTTATTTTCATCAATGGCTATGGCTGCTGTTGGTAGCGCTGCAATGTCAATGATCGAGGAAGTAAGAAGACAGTTTAGAGATATTCCAGAACTAAAAAAAGCTCTCGAATTGATGAATTTAAAAAGTGAAAATGAATGGAATGAAAATGATAAGAAGACCTACGAGGATGCATTATCAAAGGCAGAGCATGGACGTTGTGTTGAAATTTCAACACAATCAGCAATCAAGGAGATGGTCTTTCCTGGTTTGCTTGCCGTCGCTTCCCCAGTTTTAGTGGGGTTTGCATTTGGTCCAGAAACTTTAGGCGGATTATTAGCAGGTGTCACAGTTACTGGTGTACTAATGGCTATTTTTCAGTCCAACTCCGGAGGTGCGTGGGATAATGCAAAAAAGATGATAGAAGAAGGAGTTACCTTCAACAATATACATTTAGAAAAAGGATCAGAAGCACATAAAGCGTCCGTTGTCGGCGATACAGTTGGCGATCCATTTAAGGACACGTCAGGGCCATCCTTAAATATACTAATTAAATTAATGTCAGTGGTCTCATTGGTCATTGCACCTCTTATTGCTTAAAAAAATAAGGATATTATATGCGATATTATGAAACAATTTATATAGTCGACCCTAACTTGGAAAATTCTGTTTTAGAAAAAACAATGAATCAGATCGGTCAAGAATTGGAAAAAACAAAGGCTAAGATTATAAATCATAGAGAGTGGGGAAAAAAGAGGCTTGCATACCAAGTAGCAAAGCAGAAGTATGGGTCNTTNATTCTTTTACATTATGAAGTTGAAGATCTAANCGAAATGCAAGATTTNGAGCTATGGTTAANATTAAATAGTCTNGTACTACGGCATATGACAGTTTCATTAANTGAAAGGCCTGAAAAGTATGNAGACAAGTCGATCGCTAATGAAAATACAGACACTGAAGTAGTTCCAAAAAATATTCAAAATGAAAGTGATNTTGATAAACCTATTGATGTTGAGAGCATTGAAAAAAATAAGGGGAAATAAAAATGGCTTTTCAGAACAAAAGAAAATTCTGTTATTTTAAAGAAAATGGTATTTCAGAAATTGACTACAAAGATGTGAAGCTTTTGCGCCGGTTTGTTAATGACCAAGGAAAAATTATGCCTAGAAGAATTACAGGAACTAGTGCAAAAATGCACAGGAAATTAGTTCGTGCTATTAAACGTTCTAGATCGATTGCGCTCATGCCTTATGTTGAAAACAACTTAGATTAAAAGGGTTTATCTATGAAGATTATATTAATCCTTGATTACGAAGGACTTGGAAAAGCTGGGGACTTAATTGATGTTAAACCGGGGTTTGCCAGAAACAAGCTATTCCCTAAAGGGTTTGCACTTAGAGCATCCAAGAAAAACATCGCTTTTATCGAAGAGAAGAAAAGACTTATCGAGACTAATATGAAGAGAGAAGATGCATCACAACAAGGTCTTATTGATAGATTATCTAAAGTCGAAATTACTATAGAGGCACAAGTTGGTGAAGAAGAGAAAATGTTTGGTTCTGTTACCGTAAGCGATATACAAAAGTCTTTAGAAGAAAAGGGCATTGTTGTTGACCGAAGTACTATTTTACTTGATTCTCCTATAAAATCTTTAGGGATTTTTCATGTAAAAATTCGACTTTCTAAAAACAATGAATGTGATGTTAAAATATATGTAATTAAATCTTTATCTTAAACTGACAACAGTCAGGACTATTAAATTTTTTAACCTTTTAACTTAGGTAATTATGTTTGCTAAGGTTGCCTTCCCAATTCGCAGTTTTCAAACATTTACGTATTCTGTCCCAAGTAAATATGTCTCCGATATAGAAGTAGGAACACGTGTTGCAGTACCATTTAGAAATAAAACTACTCAGGGGGTAGTTGTAAGCATTAAAAACATTAACTCATATAATGGACCAACTAAACAGATCATTAAACCTGTAGATAAAGTAAAAATTATAACTCCTTCATTATGGAAGTTAATTAAATGGGTAAGCAAATATTATATGACTCCGCTGGGGAAAGTAGCTAATTCTGTAGTCCCACAATCTCTTTCGATCCGTTATGCCCCTCAGGTTGAAAAATATGTAAAGGTTTTTAATAAAGTTGATTTAGAAAAATTAGCTGAATTAAAAAAAAGAGCGCCTAAACAATATCTATTATATAATGAACTTATTAAAAGTAATACAATCTGTAAAATTTCCTCATTAAAGAATATTGTATCAAACCCTCTACAAATTTGTACATCCCTTAGGGACAAAGGCTTCATAAAGTTGATTGAAAAAACAAAAGAATTGCATTTAGACCAATTCATTTTTGAGCCTATTTTTAAAGATATTATTTTTAATAAGGACCAAACCTTAGTAGTTAACACCTTAATTCAATCTTTAAAAAGACGTAGTTTTAGTTCATTTTTACTCCATGGTGTAACAGGTAGTGGAAAGACCGAAGTATATATTGAGGCCGTAAAATATTGCTTAAGTCAAAATAGAAGCACTATTATTTTATTACCTGAAATTTCGCTAACACCTCAAATTGCTGGACGTTTCCGAGCAGTTTTTGGAGATGTTGTTGCGATTTGGCATTCAAAACTAAACCCGAAGCAACGTTCTTGGACTTGGAGTAAAATTTGCAAAGGAGACTTCAAAATTGTAATTGGTGCTCGAAGTGCAATTTTCTCACCATTGAAAAACATTGGACTTATAGTTGTTGATGAAGAGCAAGAGTCATCATTTTACCAGGATCTGAAAGAACCAAGATATCATGCTAGAGACGTTGCATTAATGAGAGGATCTATTGAAAAAGGTACCGTTGTCGTTTCAAGTGCGACTCCTAGTCTAGAAAGTTACTATAACTTCCAGAAAAATAAAATTGCTTACCTAAGCTTACCTAAGCGCTACGGTGATGCAGAGTACCCAAAGGTTCATATCGTTGATATGTTATCGAATCAAAAAGAAACAGGTAAGTTTGATCAAGTTATATCTGGGTTATTACAAGATAAGATTGAAGATAGGCTTAATAAAAATGAGCAGATTATTCTAATTCAAAATCGAAGAGGCTTTTCTCCTACAGTCAAATGTAATAAGTGCGGTTTAATTGTAATGTGTAATCAATGTAAAGTAGCACTTACATATCATAAACATAAAAATAAATTAATTTGCCATTTTTGTTCTTTTTCTTTAGAAAAAAATAATCTTTTTTGTCGGGAATGTAAAAATTACGAGCTCTACTTTTCAGGCACAGGAACTCAAAAAGTTGAAGAACTTATAAAACAAACTTTTCCAGAATCGAAAATCTGTAGGTTAGATATAGATACATCTAAATCTAGTTCTAACATAACTTCAATTTTAAAATCATTTAGTAACCAGGAGTTTGATATTCTTATAGGCACTCAAATGGTAGCTAAGGGGTTAGACTTTCCAAACGCAACATTAGTCGGTATAATCAATGCTGATTTAGGGCTCTATCTTCCAGATTTTCGAGCCACAGAAAAGGTTTTTCAGCTTATTTATCAAGCATCTGGTCGTTCAGGAAGGAGTGCAAAAAAAGGAGAAGTTGTGATACAAACATTTTCACCAAATAGTCCAGTTATTGAAAACGCCAAAAATTTAAGTGTAAGTAATTTTTATGAAAGAGAATTGCTTGAAAGAGAAGAGTTAAACTACCCTCCATTTAGCTGGCTAGCTAAAGTTGAGTTTGTTGGGACTAATCAGCCTACTATTTATTCTTTAATAAAAAAGTTTAAAAAAAACTTAAAAGGCGAATATTTTGGTCTTGATATTTTAGGTCCAGCACCATGTTTTTTAGAAAAATTAAAAAATAACTACCGATTTCAATTAGTTTTTAAATCTAAAAAACATATAGATCCTAACGGTAGTCTCCTTCATAACTTTATTAGAAAAAATTTTAAAGCATTTGATGAAAAAAGGATACTAGGCCAAAATAAAATTAATATTTATTTTGATCCAATAAGTCTTATATGAACAACTGTTAATCGAATGTTAGTTTTAGCTATTTA
>NZKX01000009.1 GCA_002694025.1 Fidelibacterota bacterium
AAATTTTCTATCGTTCTTGCCGCACAAACAACATAAGCACCTTTTTTTGAAAGCTGTAAAGCAAGCTCAGCTCCAATACCTGAAGAGGCACCGGTTATTATAAACACTTTACCTTTCGGATTCAAAAAACCAGCTTATTTTCATTTAAGGTTTAGTCACTAAAAACATTGTTTGCAACTCCGAAAACATTTGTTGGGTCTTGCGAATTTTTTATATCTTTAACAACTTGAACACTGCCTTCAGAAACCATGTTTGGAATGAAATCTTTTCTAAGTTTTCCAACACCATGGTGATGAGAAATTGACCCACCATTTTCAATAATTGTTTTTCTTAATGCGTGTTCTATTTCTCCAAAAACTTTTTCAGGGTTTTCAACGCCTCTGAAACTCATAGCAATCGTATTGTACATACAAGCACCACTGTGATAAACCTTAGACAACCTAGATCCAAAAAGAAAAGAACCTGGGAGATTGTTTGCTTTATGGAGTTCTTTAAGTTTTCTAGTCACAGCCTCACTTACTTTTATAACATTAGACCACGGAACTGCGCTTTCTAAAGTTTCACCTATGATGTTTTGGTCCATAAAAAAATCTCGTATGTATGCAATTGCGAGGGTTAGGTTATATCCACTTTTCCCCTGACCAGAACCGGCAAAAACAGGATTGAATTCGTTGGCTAAAACCTTTAAGTTTTTTTTCTGATAGAGCACTTCTTGGGATGAGCCTTCCATTTTAAAAATAGCAACAACACACTTTTTTGGATCAAAGCCTTTAACTTTAAAAACAAAGAAGTTTTTGATGGATTCAAGTAATTTTTTAGAACCAACTTTTTCTTCTTTTAAGGCACTTGCAAAACGGACCATTGAATTATCCATAAGTCTTGAACTTGCTGGAACCAGGTTTGATCTCGCCACTTTTTTCATAAACGAAACACCATCTTCCCAGTTGTGGAACAAAATTGATTCGAACGTAGATGCTTCAGGTTTTTTATGTATTTTAATTGTTGCTTTTGTTATGATTCCAAAGTTCCCTTCTGAGCCGAAGATCAGGTTTTGAGTTTTTACCCCTATTGAAGATCTAGTCAATGGTTTAATTTGGTTTATTGTTCCTTCGGGAGTAATTAGAGTAATATTTTGTACAATATCTTCGATATTTCCATAGCGATGTTTTTTCATACCAGATGCATTGGTTGATATCCAACCCCCAAGGGTAGAAAACTCAATACTGTCGGGTTCGTGTCCAGAAGTATAACCCATTGCTTGTAATTTCCTCTCCAAATCTATACCTAAAACTCCACATTGAACTGTTGCAAGAAGGTTTTCTTCATCTACAGATTCTATTTTATTCATCCTCCTTGTGTCGACCGAAACAACCATTCTTTTTTCATTTTTAGGAATTTTTAAAGCATTAGAAACACTGGTTCCGCCCCCATAAGGAACCAGGCACACATCATGCTTCTTTGCTAGAGATATTAAAGTTTTTGCTTCTTCTTCACTTTCGATATAGAAAACCAAATCCGTAAAGGTTTCTAGTTTTGAGTATAAAACCTTATAAACTTCATCAGAGGTTGTTTGTCCATGGCTATGTAAAAGCCTTTCTTTATCTGAAGAAGAAAACCTGTCTTCATCAAAAACCGAAACAAGGTCATCCATGAAAGGTTGATTAAGTTTTTGATTTGCTACATATTTTTTTTCGACTTCTTTAATTTGGGGATTAGGCAAAACTTTTATACCTAAAACATCCTCTGCAAACGGAATTAATCCAGGAAGGTTTTTGGCACATATTTCATAACGATTTCCTGTTAAGGATACAGTCTTATCTCCCTTAGAAACAAAAGCAGAATCCTTATAACCCCACCGGTGGCCCCAATTCTTTTCATTCACAGCGAAGAATTTTTTGGTTTTATCCATATAATAATTTAAACTTTTCTTTGATTTGGTTCTCTAAGTATTCAGTCATTTTTTTCGTAGCCTCCTGGATGGCTTTTTCACTAGGGTTTTCTTCTTTTAGGAAATTAGCTGGGTAAATAGGTTTTAATATTAAAACTTTAATACTTCTTGGTCTGCTAAAAAAGATTTGTCCTCGAGGCCAGACCAAATGAGATCCGTAAATAACAGCAGGTAAGATGGGTTTCTTTAAGAGAATTGAAAACTTTGCTGTTCCTAAGTGGAAAGGTAGCATCTCGCCAGGTTTTCCTCTTGTTCCTTCTGGAAACATAATTAAGCTTCGCTTTTTATAATCCATAAAAGCCTTGCAGAGACAAAGTGTGTTTTTAATAGAAAATTTTCGTTTGCCATCAATTTTTCTATCAACCGGAATTAAATTCATCACCATATTTATTGATATCCTTCTCAACCTATTATCAAAAAAATAATCTTTTGCCGCAAGCATTGCCATTTGATTATAGTTTTTTTTTGTTGATACTGAAAGCAATGCAACATCAAGATGGCTGTTATGGTTACTACAAGCTATAAATGAACTATCGGGTATGTTTTCTTGACCTTGAACTGTAACAGGTGTGTAAATTGTAAAAACAGCTTTAGAATAATAATAAAATAAAGTTTTAAATATTTTATAATAAAAAGGTTGTTTTTTTACTAGGTATGAATATTTTGGATCGTTGAGAACATCCATTTTTTTTGCTACTTTCTTCCATATTTCATGTGTGCATCTGTCCAGGTATGTGATCCAATAGCGCAAATAAGTGATATTTCTAAAGATAGTGTTGCTCCAGCAATGATCTCGGCAAGCTTTCTACTTGAGTTTTCTCCTTTGTGACACCCTAAAAGCTTGAGATTTTTATTTTGCATTTTTAATCTTGTTCCACCACCAACAGTTCCAACAGTTAAAGATGGAAGTGTAAGCTTAAATTTTAGAGCATCGTCCCTTTTTTCAATTCCAACATGGGCAACACTATTTTCTGCAGCGCAAGCAGTATCCTGACCTGTTGCAAGATAAATTGCAGTAAGTGCATTTGAAACATGTAATCCGTTACCATGGGTTCCAGCCATGCTTGAAACAACCGGAAAAAAGCTCCAAGCATTAAACAGAATATCTGGATCCATTTTTAATATTCGCCTCATTACACTGTTTTTTATTGTTGTTTCTGCAGTTACTCCATGCCCGCGACCTAAAATCATATTTCTTACCGATGCTTTTTTGTCGCTATTAAGGTTTGACTCAAGAAAATAATTGTGATTGGTTTCTCTCTGGATGTATTCACAAGCTACTTTTGCAGCTAGTGTTACCATGTTTTGTCCAGCTGCGTTGCTAGTGTCAAGAACAAGGTCTAAAATGACATAGTTTTGAACAGTGTATTGATCTATGCGCAAAACCTTCCCATGGTTGGTTGTGCTTTCTGCAACTTTTTTTATCTGGTTCTCATTTTTGGAAACCCACACCTGAAATTCCGAACTATCTTTTAAATTGTCAAAAATAAATACGGGAGCACGTGATAGTTCTTGTCGGAAATGATTTACCTTTATTCCCCCAGATAGGGCAGAAGCATAAATGCCTCTATTCATTGACATAGCAAGGGTACCCTCTAGGGTGCAAATAGGCACACAAAACTCTCCTCTGGCGTACTTTCCATCAAGAACCATTGGACCAACTACAGCCATGGGAACTTTCATAAAACCAACGTGGTTTTCGATAATTCCTTGAAGGTCTTCTGCTTTGTCTTCAAGTGTATCATCAATATCAATACCAGCGTATTCTTTGACCCAAGACTTTCTTGCTTCTGTATCTTCTTGTTGATAACCACGAGGAATCGATGTTCCTCGTCCGTTTATTTCTTCTGCCATTTATATCTTCTTTTAAGTATTATAAGTATTTCCGTGCAGGATGACTTTGGTACCTTTTTTCATTAACTTAATTCATAAGCACATCATATAAATATACTAGAAGCAACAAACCTATTCAAATAAAAATAGCAAAGTCTGTTTTACTCTTTCATTGTAATTGTTTAAAAAAAGCAAGGAATGTTGATCGAACAAGTTAAAACATGAATGCTAATGAAAAAACGGACATTAAGGTAAAAAATTTATTGTTTTTTAATTGTTTTTTATAGAATGTTATTTTCGCCCTTCAAGTATGCGCTTTTTTATCGTTATGACTGCTAAAATAATAATGAAAATTAAAAAACGTCGTTCTAAGCAAACATAATCATTAGAAAAAACCATGCTCCGCATCCCAATAAAATATTTTGAACAAATTTGAATTGTTTTTCTTTTTTTTGTTTCCTTAACTCATATGGAAGAGTTTTTCGTACTTCTTTTCGTACCTCTTTTTTTATAAGCTTAATTACTTCATCTTTGGACAGGGTAGATGCTGAAGTGTTGTTATTTATTCCTTTTAAAGAAAATGCCTCCTTAGTTCCGTTTTTAAAGGTAAAGGGTTCAATTTGGAGCTTTTTGTTTATGTCAAGCTGTGCATTAGGTTCTTGTTGGTTTTCCTTTTCCATGCTTTCCTTATTTGTTAGGAACTCCTTTTTGTTAAGGATAAAAGGCTCAGGCACAACAGTTTCCCACTCTCCTGTCATAGGATTAAGTTGAGGAGAAAAAAGAATATCGGGAGTGACAGTNTTTTTACTACAATCATACTCAGTTTNTAGTATANCAACATTTGCAATNGATAAAANTTGATCACAACTGTAATAGACGAGCTTNTCATTTATTAAAAGGTGGATATGGTTCATATAGGTGCCAATAAATTCACCATTAACAGATGAACCGTTCGCCAGCATTAACTGAACNTTTTCTTGCCCAAAAACACAAGACCAGGTNAGCCAAACTGATAAGGCGATAGCTTTATTCACGAAGCCGTCCAGAAATATCAATTTTTTGGCTTTTATAAAAAGCATTTTTTCCTATAATAAAACCTAATACAGTGCCCAAACCTGTAGCTGTTCCCACAACTTTTGGATTAGGTTTATCTAGGGCTGCAACCATAGCTAAAAATCCTGCTAAACCACCTAGAATTGTAAAACCAGCTGTTATATAAAAATCCTTTGTGCCAGGAGGAAGGTAAACAGTGGTAATGTTTTTATGATTGTAAAACCTTGCGGATTTATCTATTGAAAGGATAAAGTCTTCATCTGTAATGTTAACCAAGACACCCTGCACCGTTTTTAAATTCTCTGTAGTAAACTTAATTGTTTTCCCTTGATAATTATTTTTAAAGTTTTCAAGTCTAATTTTTCTAACTTGCTCAAAACTTGATTTCGTTTGGCTAACTAAAAAGGAAAAAAACAAACTATATATTAATACTTTTCTTATAATAGTTTTGGATAACATAAGCAGTTAAAACTCGAAAAATTCCCAATAGAAGTCTAAATACGGTTGCTGAAAGTGTATACCTAATCTAAAGGTTTCACTAACAGCATATTGTATTCCAAAATCAAAATCAATTAAGCTCGGATTTCCTCTTGGCGAATCAATTGAAAATATCGCCGTATCATCACTTCCAAAATAATCTCTCGCTGTATTTCTTATGCTCATTGTTTTATAGCCATTATCAACCCAGGCAATAGCTAAAAACTTAAGATCTTTTCTTAAATCATATTCAATTCCTGCCCATATACGATAGGGTATTTTGTATTTAGCGTTTTTATTCCATTCCAACCTATAGTTTTTATTGCCTACATTTATTGAGGAGTTGATCAAATTATTTCTGCTCATGAAAGCATTGGAAACCTTTGCACCAGCGGACCAGCCAACTTTTCCCCTACCAGAAGGATTAGTACTTCTTGAAGAAAAAACAACAAAAGCATGTCCGTAAAGATGACGTCCAGATTTTTTTGTGACATCCTTAATGTCGACTTCTGGTAGCCCTTCTTCTCCATTCATTTCATTCAAAGAGCCAACTCTTTTTGCTGATGTTGAATCAGTATCTAAACCATCAAATACATCAATAGCTTGGGAATATTTTCCGGTAATCGCAGTTGCAGGATATCTTCGATGTATCGCTGCTCCCCAAGAAGCAGCAACTTCTTTGCTGGCAGTTTTTTTGTGGTAAAAACGCATTTTGGCATGAAGGTTAAGATCCCCAGTAAAGTTAGAACCAAAAACAGACCGCATCATAAATCTGTCTGTGAGACCATACCCAATAGATAGTCCGCTAACATAAAAGGTATTGGCAGTTAATGGGAAGGCTGTTGGGTCTAAAAAAATACTTATTAATTGCGCCTGCCCTTGATAAAATTGTCTTTTGTTTTCTGTCTGTTTATCTAAAACACCACCATAATATCTTTTCATGCTAGATATGTCCCGCTTTTGAATTACCGCATCACCATATTGAGTTCTTAGAACAAATTCTTCCTCCGTTTCTCCCAATACAACCCCATTAAAAAGTTCACCTTTTTTATTTTTTATTTCTGCTGTTTCATCTAAAAATTCACTTGTCGGAATTGTGAAGCTCCCACTACTTGTTTTAAGCGTAGCCATGTTGTCCTTCACAGTCAAAATCTCACCGTCTCGAACAGAACCGTCTCGAAAATGAAATTGTTTTTTCATGCCAGGCTCTATAAATGAAGCTGATTTTTTCGCTTCTTGTTTTTTTAAAAAAGATTTAGGAATATTTTTAGCTTGAAAGGCCTTAATGACCTCAGCACCCTGGACGCGGGTAAGGTTCTCTAATCCAGTTCCAAAATTTTGAACAAGATAATCATCGAGGTTTTCGGCTGAAAACCCATAAGAAGTCGCCAAAGAAGAGATAGCTTTTTTTTGTGCTGGTAATATTGAACTTTGTTGGGCAAAAAGCCAAGAAAACGTAATAAAAGTAAAATAAATTTTTAAAAGCTTCATTTTTTCTCCATATTTAAGAAAATTATATTTATGTGTTCTGATTGTAATTTGGTTGCTACGAAATTTAATTTAGCTTAATTTAAATTAAGTTAAAATTAAAAAACAACAAAATTAAATTTAATTTAAGGATTACTATGGAAAATGCACTTGATATAATTAATGATGTTATGGATAAATACAAGTTCAGACATAAAAGAGATGTCGCAGA
>NZKX01000038.1 GCA_002694025.1 Fidelibacterota bacterium
TTTTCTTTTTTTAAGATATTCTGTAAGGCAAAACTCAAGGCTTTGATCAGTAACAATAGGGAAATAGTCTATTAAATTTTCTTGACATTGCTTCCTAAAATAATTTTGTTTTTCTTTTATTAGCTTTTTATAACTTGATCTTATATGCCATGGCTCAGTGATAACTCCTTCTCCTGTCTCCATATCCACAAACTTTGTTCTTTTGCTGAAGTCAAATTCTAATTCTTTTCGATCAAAGAGTTGAAAAACTATTACTTCTTGTCTATTATGTCTGAAATGTTTAAGACCGTTCATAATTTTTTTTTGGTTATCAATAAGATCGGATACCAGTATTACTAGTCCACGCTTTGAAATTCTCTCTGCCATTTCATGCAAGGTTTTTTCAATTTGGGTATCATTACCCCATTTATCATCACTTAAATTTTCAAGTATAGAGTTTAGATGGCTTGGCTTAGACTTAGGAAGTAAAAAAGAATCAATCTTAGAAGAAAATTGCACTAAGCCCACTGCATCTTGTTGTTTAATCATTAAATAAG
This sequence comes from Fidelibacterota bacterium, assembly GCA_002694025.1. Next base: position 537 of record NZKX01000038.1, read on the forward strand.
ATAGAGCGGCGACAAGAGTATTAGCATATCTTAATTTAGATATATTCCTACTACTGTACATCATTGACTTACTAATATCTAAAATTAGATGAGATGATAAATTAGTTTCTTCTTCATATCTTTTAATGTAGAGCCTGTCTGTTTTCCCGTAAAGTTTCCAATCAATATGCCGAATTTCATCTCCTGATTCATAACTTCTATGCTCAGCAAACTCAACAGAAAAGCCATGGAAGGGACTGCGATGTTGACCAATGATATATCCCTCAACAATTAAACGTGCTCTCAATGACATCGAATCTAATACAGCAACAGTTTCAGGTAATAGAAATTTTGATTTTTTAGAGTTTTGCAAGAAATTATTCTATATTTTCTATAAGCTGTAAAATTATATCTTCAACTTTGAGTCCTTCAGTCTCGGCATTAAAATTTGTTAATACTCGATGTCTTAAAATTGGAATAGCTAAGGATTTGATATCATCAATATTTGCAGTGGGTCGCCCATCAAGAGCAGCCTTAGCTTTGGAGCCAAGAATTAAGAATTGAGATGCTCGAGGGCCTGCTCCCCATGAAATTGAATCCTTAATAAAATTAGGTGCATTCTTGGAACCAGGTCGAGTTGCGGAAACTAGTTTTACAGCATATTCAACAACATTATCAGCAACAGGGACTCTACGCACAAGATTTTGGTAGTTTTTTATATCTAACTTTTCCAAAACTGGAGAAAGCGTATTTTCTATAGATTTAGTTGTTTGCCTAACGATAGATATTTCTTCTTCATTTGTAGGATAATTAATTTGAAGATTAAACATAAACCGATCTAACTGTGCTTCAGGGAGAGGGTATGTACCCTCCTGTTCAATGGGGTTCTGAGTGGCCAACACGAAAAAAGGTTCATCTAAATTATAAGTTTTACCTCCGGATGTTACTTTGTGTTCTTGCATGGCTTCTAAAAGGGCAGCCTGGGTTTTTGGAGGAGTTCTATTGATTTCATCAGCTAATACAATATTTGCAAAAATAGGACCTTTGAAAAATCTAAATGATCTCTGGCCTGTTTCTTTATCTAAATCAATCAATTCTGTACCTGTAATATCGCTAGGCATAAGGTCTGGAGTAAATTGAATTCTTTTAAATGACATATTTAAAACTTCAGAGAAGGTTTTTATTATTAGAGTTTTTGCTAAGCCAGGAACGCCAACTAATAAAGTATGCCCATTTGATAAAAGTGCGATAAATAGCTGATCTAATATTTGTTTTTGGCCAATTATAACTTTATTTATTTCATTAAAAAATAAATCACGAGATTTTGATAAATTTTCAAGTGCTTCTAAATCTTTTTCTGTTTCTATCATTTTAATTTCATTTTTTTGTTTAATTAATAGTTGAAGAAATTACCTAATAACGATATTTTATCTTAAAAATATATTAAAGATTTTCTAATTAAGCTTTTTTTGTCCCTACAATAAAATTTTTTACTTTATGGAATTAAAAGACAATAAACATTATCCTTCATTGATTGGGCGATCAATTGAAGAATTGGAGATTATTTCTACTTCAATAGGAGAACCACCTTACAGAGGTAGGCAGCTCTTTGATTGGATTTATAGAAAAAAAGTTGATGACGTCACTAAAATGACAGACCTGTCAAAATTATCTCAAGATAAACTTAAGGTTTATCCTATGCATCCATTAAAAATCTTAAAAACAAATAATTCATTATCAAAAAAAACACAAAAATACCTTTTCATTACAAAAAATGGTAATAAAATTGAATCAGTATTAATGAAAAAGGGTAATTATACTACTCTATGTTTATCAACCCAAGTTGGTTGTGCTGTAGATTGTGCATTTTGTGCCACTGCTAAGATGGGGTTTATCCAAAATTTATCAACGGGAGAAATTATTGATCAGTATCTTCAATTAGCAAAAATATCTGTTACTAAAATTACTAATGTAGTCTTCATGGGAATGGGAGAGCCATTCCTTAACTATGAAAATTCTATTGCTGCAGCAAGGCTTCTTAACCATGTAAAAGGTATTAACCTTGGAGCACGAAGGATTACGATTTCAACTGCAGGGATAATAGGGAAAATAAAAAAATATACCTCAGAGAAGCATCCATATAGATTGGCCGTTAGTTTAAATAGTACAAATCAAAATCAGAGATTAAAAATTATGCCAATAACAAAAAATCATACATTCATCAATTTATTAAGCGCAATCAAAGATTATACTATTAAAACCCGCAGGCGAATTACTATTGAATATGTACTTATTTCAGGTATTAATGATTGCCAAAAAGATTCTATTAAGTTAAGAGAGATATTATCCTCGATTAAATGCAATTTGAATATTATTCCGTATAATGAAATAAATAGTACCCATAAACGGCCAGAAAAAAACCTTATTAAAGACTTCTTAAACCCTTTATTAAATGCACCTTTCCCTGTCACTGTTCGCTGGAGCAAAGGACAGGATATTGATGCAGGATGTGGTCAGTTAGCAACAAATGTTAAATGATGGACATAGATAGAGAACAAATAGCGTCTAATTTTATTTTAAAAAATACCTCATTCTCTGGTAAAACAGCAATAATACTTGGATCTGGACTAGGAGAATATGCTGAGGTGTTGACTAGTAGAAAACACTTAAACTACTCGGAAATTCCATATTATCCGATATCGAATGTGGAGGGACATACTGGGGAGTTAGTTATAGGAAAAGTATTTGGCAAAGAGATTATCATAGCAAATGGAAGAGTACATTGCTATGAAGGATACGACAGAAAGAGAGTTACGTTTGCAGTCAGAGTTTTAAAAAAATGTGGGGTTCAAAATCTGATTATCACAAATTCTTCAGGTAGCTTAAATATAGAAAATAAACCAGGGACTTTAATGATCATAAAAGGTCACATGGACTGTACTTTTCAAAATCACTATCAAAATTTAAAATTAATTAAAGGTAATAATTTTCACTCGAAAAAATTAATAAAACTATCAGAAAAAGTCGCGATAGAAAATGAAATAAAAGTAACATTTGGAAATTATTGTTGGGTTTTAGGACCATCATATGAAACTCCAGAAGAAATCAATTATTTCAAATCATATAATGGAAGTGCAGTTGGAATGAGTACATTACCAGAAATTGAAGAGGGAAAAGAGCAAGGTTTGGATGTACTTTCATTAGCATTGCTTACAAACTATGCTGCTGGTATAAATAAAAGTATTTTATCTCATGGAGAGGTTATAGAGGTTGCATCCAAATCTAAAATAGTACTAATAAAAATATTATCTGGTATAATAAAAGGTATCGAAGAATGAATATACGAAACGAAGTAAAAATAATTAAAGAACAAATAATAAGTTGGAGACGCTACTTCCACGAAAACCCAGAGCTTAGTTTCAAAGAGTTTAATACTGCAAAAAAAATTACCTCTGAATTAAAATCTATGGGGTTTAAACCAAAAACTAAAGTTGGAAGAACAGGTGTCACTGCTGATCTGATTTTTGGAGATGGACCAGTTATTGGATTTCGCGCTGATATGGATGCTCTACCTATACAAGAGACAAGCGGTTTGTCATTCGCATCCAAAAATAATGGTGTCATGCATGCTTGCGGACATGATGCGCATGTAGCTATGCTTTTAGCAACTGCTAAAATCATGAGCCAAAAAAGTAATCAATATAAAGGCACTATTCGGTTTATATTTCAACCAGCAGAGGAGGGCGCGGGCGGTGCTAGGTATATGATAGAAGATGGATGTTTGAATGGATTAGATGAAATATATGGTATCCATGTATGGAATTATCAACCCTTTGGTGAAGTTGGTGTAAAATCAGGACCGGTTATGGCATCTGCAGATATGTTTGATATAAAAATTAAGGGTGTTGGGGGGCATGGAGCAGCGCCACAAGGAACTGTTGATGCAATAATTATAGCCTCTCATTTAATACAGGCTCTGCAAACAATTGTTAGCAGGAATACAAATCCCTTGGACTCTACAGTAGTTACTGTAGGTAAAATAAACGGAGGTCATAATTTTAATATTATTGCTGACGAGGTAAACCTTTCAGGAACTACTAGAGCATATTCAGAACAAAATCGAATATTAATAAAATCGAGGATGAAGGAAATCATAAGAGGTATCGCAAACACTTATAATGCAGATATTGATTTAGACTACAAAGATGGTTATCCGCCCACAATTAACCATAAAAGTCAGAGCGAAACAGTTTTGGAGGCAGCAAAAAAAGTAGTTGGTGAGAAAGCTGGGAGTCCATACCTATCAATGGGTGGGGAAGATTTTTCTTATTATTTACAAAAAGTTCCAGGATGTTTCTTTTTTGTAGGGTCTGCCCCCAATAAACAAAAATTATTTGAAACGCCTCATCATTGTTCACATTTCAACATGGACGAGAGGGCTTTATTAGTAGGGCCATCTATATATTTAAATATCATTGATAAAATTTTGTATAATCAATAACCTATAGCTGAAGTCTCTCCTCTGCAGTCGCCTCCCCCAAAATAACCTTGCTCTAAAATCATTATTCCATTAGCTTCTCCAATATAACCACCTCTTTTCACTAATTTATGACCCTTTTTTTCAAGAGCTTTTTTTATGTCTTTTATCAATGATTTTGGCTCATATTGAACTACATCAGGTAGCCATTGAGAATGAAATCTTGGAGCACAGACAGCCTCTTTGATATCCATACCATGATCCACTACATTAAGTATGGTTTGCAGAGTAGTAGTAATAATAGTTGACCCACCTGGAGAACCAATCACCAAAAAGGGTTTATTATCTTTTAGCACAATTGTAGGAGTCATTGAGGAAAGTGGCCTTTTATTAGGTTCAACTGAATTTGCTTCATTACCAATCAATCCAAATGCATTGGGGATACCTGGTTTTGATGAAAAGTCATCCATTTCATTATTTAAAAAAAAACCAGCTCCATCTACAACACATCCATTTCCATAATTTAGGTTTATGGTGGTGGTTACACTAACAGCATTTCCCCAACGATCTACAACCGAGTAGTGTGTAGTTTCAGTGGATTCATAAATCTCTTTTTTTGATGCAGATATAGTATTGCTTAGCGTGGCCTTATTTAGATCAATATTTTTTATTCTTTTTTTCGCGTAACTTTTAGAAGTAAGCATAGAAATTGGAACATCCCAAAAATCAGGGTCCCCCATGTGTTCTGCTCTATCTGCATAAGCTCTTCTTTGTACTTCAGTCATTAGGTGGATGTAATTTGAAGAATTAAAGCCTAAAGTATCCATGGGGTAGTTTTCTAACATGTTTAACATATTTATTAATAGCGCACCACCTGAGCTTGGTGGGCCCATAGAAATAATATCATGTCCCTTGTATGTACCTAAAACGGGATCTCTGTACCTTGATTCATAATTCATAAGATCTTCCTTGGTTATTAGACCATTCCCTCTCTTCATTTCTTCCACGATCAATTGAGCAACAGGACCACTATAAAAACCATCTCGACCATACCTTGCTATTCTTTTTAAAGTTTTAGCTAAATCTTTCTGAATTAGTTTTTGACCTTTTTCCCAAGGTTTGCCATCAATTCTTATAAATATTTTTGATGCAGCTTTATTTCTTTTAAAAAAATCTTTATATGCATTTAATCTGTTTGCTTCAAAATAAGAAAGTTTAAAACCACGTTCAGCTAGATGTATTGCAGGATTTAAGACTTCTCTTAAGGATATTTTTCCAGATCCATGATCTTCAAGGGCTCGAATTAGACCATCAACCGTGCCAGGAACACCACTGCTAGCTCTTGAAAATAGGGACATCCCAGGTATAACAGACCCGCTATCATTTAAAAACATCTTTGAATGGGCATTTAACGGCGCTTTTTCTCTATGGTCAAGCGAAATTGATGTACCGTCAGAAAATGCAGCAACAAGAAAGCCTCCTCCACCAATATTACCATTACCAGATGACGTAACGGCTAAAGCGAATCCAACCGCAACAGCAGCATCAATTGCATTACCTCCTTTTTTTAGGATTTCAATTCCAGCTTGGGACGCTTGATAACTTGTGGAAACGACCATCCCATTTTGTCCATATTCAGGATTTGAGGCTGCACCAATTATAAAATTTTGGAAAATTATAACTAAGCAGCAAATTCTAATATAATTTTTAATCTTCATGGTTTTGTATTTAAATGTTTTATATCTTTTNCTTNATTGAAGAANTTAATATTAAAATTTAAGATNNCAGATTTNATTAACTTAAGNNATTTCGTTTTTNAAAATCTTGAATAAAAAATAAANCAAAATTAGTAGGAGCATACTNGAGTTGTCAAAGNCCAAAAAAATAAATTTATTAGAAACGGGACTTCGAGATGGTTTGCAGGTAGTAGAGAGATATGTTNCAATCAAGGAAAGAATATTAATAATAAACGGTTTAATAGATGCAGGAATAAAAAATATTCAGATCACTAGCTTTGTCAATCCAAAAAAAGTTCCACAAATGTCTGAATCTGAAGAATTAATACGTAGACTTAATTTTAAGAAAAATATAGATTACAGTGCTCTTGTATTCAATCAAAGGGGCATAGAAAGAGCTATAACTTCAGGTATAAAAAAAATTGAGACTTCTATTTCATTAAGTGAAACATATAATAAAAAAAACCTTGGACTCGATAACAAAAAAGCTAAAAAAAGATTAGAAAAAGTGATTCAAATAGGGACAGAAAACAAATTAAATATTCGAGCAGGCTTACAATGCGTATGGGGAACGTCCTTAAATACAAAAATAAAGTCAGCTCCGATTATAAAGATTATTTCATCTATTTTAAATAAAGGGGTAGATAGAATTTCACTCTGCGACACAGCTGGGGTGGCAATGCCTGATACCATATCCCAATTATTAGAGCTGATCTATAATAATTTCCCCAAAATTAATATATGCTTACATTTACATAATACTTACAATAATAGTTTGAAAAATCTTCGTTGTGCTCTCCAATTTGGGATCAAGGAGATAGATACATCTTTGGGAGGCATTGGAGGTACACCTTTCTTAGAGAACTCAAAAGGAAATCTAGCTACAGAAGACGCAGTTTTATTATTAGAAAATATGGGTTACCAGATTGGAATTGACTGTAGAAAGGTAGCAGAACAAAGCAAAAATTTAGAAAGAATAATTGGGAATCAATATTTTAGCGGGGAGATATATAAAAAATACTAACTCTATTTTATGCTATCTTCTATCAAAGACTTAATCTGGTTTATGGATAAGCGATCTTGTTTCTGAGAGTCACGATATCGTATCGTTACTGTTTCATCTTGAAGAGATTGATGGTCTACTGTGATTCCGAAAGGTGTTCCTGCTTCATCCTGTCGATAGTATCGTTTACCAATGGATCCTTGCTGATCGTAAATTATTTTAAAATTATGCTTAAGTATATTCATAATTTGACGAGCTTTCTCTGGAAGGCCATCTTTTTTAGTAAGAGGGCATATGACAGCTTTTATAGGAGCAAGTCTAGGATGTAGTTTCATAACTATTCTATTGTTTTCTTCATCTTCCCAATAAGAATCAGCTAGTACAGTTAGAAGCATCCTATTTAGTCCAGCAGAAGTTTCAATTATGTATGGTAGGAATCGCTCATTATTGACTTGGTCAAAATATGAAAGATTTTTTCCAGAAAATTCTTGATGGCGAATAAGATCATAATCTGTTCTATTATGAATACCTTCTATTTCTGACCATCCAAATGGGAATTCATACTCTATGTCCCACGCTTCCTTTGCATAATGAGCCAACTCTCCGTCTCCGTGTTTATGAAATCTGATTTTTGATTTATTAAGATCTAAATATTTCGTATAAAATTGGAATCTAGTTTCTTTCCAATGTTTCATAGCGTCATTATCAGCATCTGGTTTAACAAAATATTGCATCTCCATTTGTTCAAATTCTCTAGTTCGGAATATAAAATTTCGTGCAATAATTTCATTTCTAAACGCTTTGCCTATTTGCGCTATGCCAAAAGGGATTTTTAATCTCATAGCACCTTGAACATTTAAGTAATTAACATAAATACCTTGAGCAGTTTCGGGTCTAAGATATGCTTCAGTTCCAGACTCTGCAATGGGGCCTACACTAGTTTTAAACATTAAGTTGAATTGTCTAGGTTCTGTGAAACAGTCCGTAGCTCCACAGTTTGGACATTTTATAGTCTTCCAATCAATTGATTGAAAGACTTCTGAAATTTCATCAGCTCGGTATCTAGACTTACATTGTTTACAATCCACTAAGGGATCATTAAATGCGTCAATATGTCCTGAAGCTTCCCATATTTTAGGATGCATTAGTATTCCACTATCAAGCCCTACAATATTTTCATTTAATAAAGTCATATTTTTCCACCATAGCTTGGAAATATTATTTTTTAGCTCAACACCGAGAGGGCCATAATCATACACAGCAGAAAAACCACCATATATATCTGAACTTTGATAAATAAATCCTCTTCTTTTACATAGTGATACTATTTTTTCAATCGTATTTTTCATTGTAAAAGCTATTTTTTCTTTTTTCGTTTTTTTCTTTTTTTGGGCTTTGACAATCTTTTTTGATTTATTAAATCAACTGCTTGCTCTAAAGTGACGTTCTGAGTTGTCAAATCACCTTTTAATGCAACGTTAAATTTACCATCGCTAATGTATGGGCCATATCTGCCATCTTTTATTAATAAGTCTTCTCCTGTATCAGGATGGGGACCAAGGTTACGAAGCTCAGCACTTCTTTTATTTCTATTTTTTAGTAACTCAAGGGCTTTGGGCAATTCAATGTCCAAAGGTGTCTCTTCACCTCTAAGAGAGGCATTCATTTTCCCACATTTTAAATAGGGTCCAAAGCGACCATAATCTGCAGAAATAATTTCACCGCTCTCTGGATGTTTACCTACTTTTCTAGGAAGAGAAAGTAGTTTCAGTGCGTAATCTAAATTCACGTCAGATAATAAAAAATCTTTTGGTATTCCTTTACGTTTTTTTGTATCGCCAATTTGCACATAATATCCGTATGGACCCTTTTTCAACCATATGGATTCTCCTGATTCAGGGTCAGATCCAATGGGTTCATCTTCTTTAGCTTCTGTTTGGAAAATTTCTTCGATTTTTTCTGCAGTTAAATCTCCCATAAATATTTCTTCTGGTACTGATCGAGTGTCATCTCCTTTTCTTAGATAAGGGCCAAATCTACCGATCCTACCTTCAATGTCTTCATCTACTTCAATAGGAAGAGGTATTGTGCATGCTAGCGGTATATCCACTTTTTCTTTTAGCATATTTTCAAGTCCTAGAAAATGTTTGCTACCATGGTAAAAATTATTCATAAATGGAATAGATTTTTGTTCGCCTCTTGATATTTCATCAAGTCTGTTTTCCATTTCAGCAGTAAAATCTTTATTCACAAGATTTGTAAAATGATTCTCTAATAATTGAGTAACGGCCAAACCGAGGAAAGTTGGTGATAATTTTCCACTCTTCCTGATCACATATTCACGCTTTACAATTGTTGCAATAATAGACGCAAAGGTAGAAGGTCTACCTATACCATTTTCCTCAAGTGCTTTTACTAATGAAGCTTCTGTGTATCTAGCTGGGGGTTTTGTGTTGTGCGCTACAGTCTCAAGAGAGTTACAACTCACAATTCCATTTTCTTCCAAATCTGGTAATATCTTTTCTTTATCTGCTAAATCTTTATTTGGGTTATCTTTTCCTTCAACATAAACCTTCATATATCCTGGAAAAAGAATTACTTGGCCAGTTGCTTTAAACTCAGCATTTCTAACACTTATGATTACAGATGTCTGTTTAAGCTTAGCAGACTTCATTTGACTTGCAACAGTACGTTTCCATATCAGGTCGTATAGCATAGCACTTTCTTGACCAAGTGTATCCTTTACTTTATCGATTGATTCAAAATTCTTGTGTGCAGGCCGTATGGCTTCATGAGCTTCCTGAATATTTTTAACTTTTGATTTGTATTGCTTTGGTGTTTTTGGCAAGAATTCTTTCCCAAAACTATTCTGTACAATCTTTCTTGCTCCTTCTATTGCTTCAGCTGATAAATGAGTGGAGTCAGTTCTCATGTAAGTAATAAAGCCATTCTCATAAAGTTTTTGTGCATTACTCATTGTTTGCCGAGCAGAACTTCTTAATTTTCTAGAAGCTTCTTGCTGGAGAGTACTGGTTGTGAAAGGGGGTTTAGGATTAGATGTTCTTGGTTTTTCATTTACGTCAACTATTTTCCATTGGTTGTTGCTAAATTGTTTTAGAAGCGAATTTGCATGATTTTCTGACAATAAGATGGCACTTTTTGTCTTTAGTTCTCCATTTTCAGAATTAAAATCATTGCTTGTTGCTAATCTTTTTCCATCCAATTTGAAAAGATTAGCAGAAAAAGTAGTTTCACCATCGGGTTTGGATAATTTTGCTTTAAGGTTAAAGTATCTAGTACGTTTAAAATTAGATCTTAACCTATCTCGATCAACAATAAT